>SCUR01000367.1 GCA_004297235.1 Candidatus Manganitrophaceae bacterium
GTTGGCCGTCTGGAACAGCGCATAGCCGACGGTGATGACGACGATGGGGGCGAGGTAGCCCAAGAGGCCGAGCGTCGCCGGCATCATGGAGAGAATGAAGGAACCGGCCGCGATTCCGATGAGCCCAACGAGGGTCATGCGTTGCGCGCCAAAGCGGTCCGCAATGCGACCGGCCGGCAAACCCGTCAGCGCGACGACCAGCGGACCGACCGATAAGACGATTCCAACCTTGGCCGCATTGAGTCCGAGCGCACGAGAGAGATAAAACGGCCCGACCACCAGCGTCACCATCATCACCGTCGAGACGAGCGCGCTCAGGACGAGGCTCGCACTCAGCGCCGGATCGCGGAACATCTCCAATCGGATCAAAGGAGATGCGGCGCTCGCCTCGGCGAGCACGAAGAGGCCGACTCCTAAGAGCGCAGCCAACAGCAATGTGATGTTGAGCGAACCGAAACGGCCGCGCCCCAACGTCATGGCGAGGGCATACGCCGCGAGCGTCAGCACAAGCAGCAGCGTGCCCACAAGGTCGAAGCCGGCCCGATCCGCCTTCGGCTCTCGGCGATCGACCGGCAAGGTGCGATGGGCGAGAAGGAAAGTCAGGAGTCCCAGCGGTAGGTTGACGAGGAAGAGGGCCCGCCAACTGAGTCCTGCGATCAGGACGCCGCCGAGCGATGGACCGAGCGCAGTGCCAATCGCGGACATCGTTCCGAGCAGCCCCATGGCGCTGCCGGTCTTTGCCTTCGGAACCGTCTCGCCGACAAAGGCCATGGTGAGGGCCATCATGATGGCCGCTCCCAGGCCCTGCGCCGCCCGGGCGGCGATCAGCATCCGGAGCGTCGGCGCGACACCGCACAAGACCGAGGCGGCCGTGAACAGGAAGATTCCGGCCAGTAGCAGCCGTCGGCGGCCGGTGAGGTCGCCGAGCCGTCCGACGCTGACGATCAGGGTGGTAATGGCGAGGAGATAAGCGAGAACGACCCACTGGACTTCCTGGAAGGAGGCGTTGAACGCCTCTGCCAAGGTCGGCAAACCGACATTGGCGATGCTGGTGCCGAGCGAGGAGAGCAGCATGGACAGAGAAAGGGTGGCGAGTGCCCACCGAACCGAAGGGGTCCGTTCCGTACTTCCAGCAACGGCCTCCTCTCGTTCTGCAATAATCGGCTTCATCATGAACTCCTTTTTTGGCGGCTCCCGAAGCGGAGCGGTCATAAACAGAGTATAGTCATTTGCTTGATACGGCGGAAGGCGCGCCATTGACACTTTATTCATGCGTTCGACGCCACATCACAATCAAACTGTGCTATATTCAACCGATGTCGAAACCCGATTTCAACTTACTTATCACCCTGGATGTGCTGCTCGCCGAAGGGAGCGTTGCGCGCGCAGCCCGACGATTGCGCCTGAGCCCGTCGGCGATGAGCCGGGCGCTGGCGCGATTGCGTGAGACGACGGGCGATCCGCTGTTGGTCAGGGCAGGACGCGGTCTCGTTCCCACACCCCGAGCGCTCGAACTTCGCGAGCGGGTCGGTCAACTCGTGCAGGACGCAGAATCGGTTCTACGCCCTGCCGAGAAGCTCAACATAAAACAGCTCGTCCGAACGTTCACGCTGCGGACGAGCGAAGGCTTTGTGGAAAACTTCGGAGCGGGCCTCATTGTTCGCGTCGGCGAGGAAGCGCCCGGCGTGCGGCTCTGCTTCGTGCAGAAGCCGGACAAAGCGAGCGCGCCGCTTCGCGACGGGACCGTCGATCTGGAAACAGGCGTTGTGGGGGAGACGACCGGTCCGGAGGTGCGTGCGCAGGCATTGTTCCGAGACCGTTTCATTGGCGTCGTGCGAAAGGGGCACCCGCTGAGCCGGGGCGAGATCACTCTCTCCCGTTATGTGGCCGGCAGGCACATCTGCGTCTCGCGGCGGGGGCTCGACCGGGGACCGATCGATGACGCCTTGAAACCGTTCGGGCTGCAACGGAAGATCGTCACGATTGTGAGTGGTTTTTCGACCGCGCTGGCGCTTGCCCGGGCTTCCGATCTGATCGCCACGGTTCCCGAACGGCACACCGGAAACCTGCGCGCCGGAATGCATAGTTTTCCCCTTCCGGTTTCCACGCCGGAGATCACGGTTTCATTGCTCTGGCATCCGCGGCTGGATGCCGATCCGGCGCATCGCTGGCTGCGCGGGTGCGTTCGGGACACTTGCGCGGAGCAACGTACCGATTCATCGACAAACGGAAAAAAGACCGAAGGCTGAATGGATATAGCGAACCGGGAACAAATGTTTACACCGAGTTGCTGAATAACCTGATACGGGTTTAACATCATCAAATGCGGACCCCCGATTTAATCAGTAACTGAAACCTCAAAACAAAAAGCTCTATATTAGTTCGGCTGTTTTGGGCCATGGGAACCGGGTGAGCCGCCGCTCCAGGCCGGCCAATTTGAGGCAGCGTCCAATCGCCATCCATAACGACCTGATCCTCTCCGAGCGAAAGGCTGCTTGGATCTCTTTCGTCTCCATCCCCTCTCTTACCTCACGATTCGCATTCGGGGTTGCTCGTCCGCGGACCGGCTGCGTGCGAGGGGGTCGGACCGTTGAAGGGAGATCCGCATCAACTCGGCCCCATATAAAAAAATTCCATTCGCATAGTAGAACCAGAACATCACGAGAATCAGCGACGCGGCGAACTCGATGTTCGCGGGGGCATCGGGTCTGTTCCTTCCCCAAGAGACAATGAACTTTCCAAGCAGATGGAAGAGAGCGATCAACGCCGCCCAGGGAATGATCTGTCGCCAGGTCAGGCGAACCGGAAGCAAGATTTTGAACCAGAGGATCATCAAGGACCAGAAGGTCAGAAAGGCGATGAGGATCCCGGCCGCCCGTCGTGTCGCACCGGCCAAAGCCGAACCCGATCCCAGAACCAGGGCGCCTGCCAAGAAACCCGCCAGTGCGATGAGCGCGGAAACGAACGCGAAGAGGACGCCCAACAGCCGTCTTTTCAGCTGCGCCCGGAAGCCGGGCGCGGCGCGGCGGACATCCCAAATGGTCTGAAGCGAATCGCGCAACTGGATAAAATATCCCGACGCGCCGACCACCAGCGCAATCCCGCCGACGATCCCCAGCGAGAGGAGCGCTCTCGGTTCCACGTTCTCTCGCTCTATCAGCAGGAGCCGCACGAGCGCGGCAATATTCGGTCCCACCCAACCGACCACGACAGGAAGGAAATGGGCTCGGGTCCAGACCTCTCCAAATAAGCTTCCTGCGATCAGCAGGACAAACGCCAAAAAAGGAGTGACCGTCAGAAGCAGATTGAACGACAAGGCGGCGGACAATCCATCACACCGATCCATCGTCCATTCACGCGCCGCGGCGAGCGTCAACTCGGCGGCCCTTTCGACGCTGATCAGTATCTTCAAGAACCCCTCTTCCCCACCCTCATCGACGATTAAAACCGAAGCGATAATCCTGCAAACGGGCCGACGAGCCGGAAGCTTCCCTGAATGTCGTTACTTGTACTTTTGGCATTGAAATCCTCATATCGATATCCGCCGACGAGGCTGAAGTTCTTAAACGGAAGGATTTTGATGCCGGTCTCCCCGTTGATGAAGTAACCATAAGGGCCGCCCGGAACGCCGGAACCTTGAATATAGAGATTCATCCACCTAAACGGATTGAGATCGAACGCCAGGCCGAGCGATGGGACGGGGAAGGTTTGGCTTGCCTCCGCGCGTTGAGAAAGGTTGTTCAGCTCTCCCTCGACCGAGAGGGAGGCATAGACCGCGCGCAGATCGAGCAGGGTGCCGAATTGAACCAGTCCGTCGCCGATGTCGATAAATTCCCAGATCCATGCGAACCGATACTCTCGAACCGTCAGCTCCGAAGAGACCCGCGCCCCGACCGTAAAAGTTCGATCCCGGATCGTAATTGTCCGGTCGAGCGTTCTTTCTCCGCTGTTGCTCGACCAGACCGCATCGAGAAACAACCGACTCCTCGGTCCTGTATACCAGGTGATTCTTCCCTCCGGGAAGTTGTTGTTGCCCAAATCGAGATCGCGTTGCAAGCTCAGGTCGGTCCCCCGGACCTCCCCGTTCGCCATCAGATGGCCTCTCCATTCCGTGAACCAGTAACGACCCTCAAACTCCAGGGTCGCCTCTTTCTCTTCGGCATAAGCGGAAACCGCGGTAGCCGAGATGATCAGTAATATGATCCATAATTTTTTCATTTTATTTTCCTAATCATTGTCTCTGACCTCACGGCCCTGAGACGATCTCCTGCATCAGGTTCGGTCGCAGCAGGAATGATGGACCCTTCCGCATCGTGAAGGGGTGCCGCCTGGAAAGGTCGGCTTCAGTCACGGGCGCCCCGGTGCCGTGACGGAGGCCTCTTGTTTCAGCGATGAAGAAGCTCCCTCCGAAGGAGCACCGGTTTCGCCCGTGCTCAACGCTTTGGGTTCCGTCTTCGTCCACCCTCCGCCGAGGGCCAGATAGAGATTGACGCGCTGCACCAAGCGCTCCCCCTGCACGCTGAGACGGGTGCTTTGCGCAGAGTAGAGCCGCAGCCGCTGTTGAAGGACCGAGAGGAGGTCGGTCTTGCCGACTTTGTACTGGGTCTCCGCGATCTCCACGACCCGCTCATAATCTTTCACCACCTGCGCCAGCACCTCCTCCCGCTCCCGCAGCGTCCGCTCGGCGTTCAGCGCGTTCTCCACCTCCTCAAAGGCCCGGAGAACCATCGCGGCATACTGCATGATCGCCGCTCTCTGCTCCGCGTTTCGGATCTGAACCTGCGCCCGAAGCGCCCCTCCCCGGAAGATCGGGGCGAGGAGGCTTCCGCCGATTCCTCCGGTCGGGTTGCTGAAGTCGGACCGCTTGCTGAAAACGTCGCTGCTGATCAGGCCGAGGGAAGCGGTCAGGCTGAACTGGGGGAGCATCGCCGCCTTCGCCTGCTGCGCCAAAAAGAAGGCCGAGGAGACCCTGCGCTCCGCCGCGAAGAGGTCCGGCCGGCGTTCGAGCAGCTCCGAAGGGAGCCCCGCCGGGACCGGCCCGGTGATCCGGGCCAGCGCTTCGGCCAGCTCGATCTCCCCGGAGGGATATCGTCCGACCAAGACTTCCAACGCCCTCCGCGATTGCGCGTTCGCCTGCTGAAGCTTCAGCAGGCTGTCGCGGAGGCTCCCCGTTTCGGCCCGGGCGAGCGCCACGTCCTGGTCGCCGGCCGCTCCCACCTCCCGCTTGGTCTTCGTCAGTTGCAGCAGTCGCTCGCTCGATTCCAGCATCTGCCGGGCGGTCCGCTCTTGCAAAAGCCCTTCGACGGCGAGGAACCAACTTCGCGCCACCAGAGCGGCGATCGACTGGCGCGCAGACGCATAATCGGCCTCTTCCGAAGCGAACTGTTCCTCCGCCGCGGCCCGTCCGGCGCGCACCCGTCCCCAGACGTCGATCTCCCACGAAGCGAACGCTGAGATAAAATTGATCCCGGTCCCCTCGCCCAATCCGCGACTCCCTTTGCCGATCACCGAGACCGCCGGATAGAGTTCTCCCCCCGCCGCCTTCACATAGCCCGCCGCCTGTTCCACCCGCGCCGCCCCGGCGCGCAGATCGGCGTTATAGGTCAGCGCCTCCTCGACCAGACGATTCAGCAGATCGTCGCCGAATGTCGCGACCCAATCGGCCGGAACGGCCCCTTCGACCCCGCTTCCGGCTGTCCAGTGCACGGGGATGGCCGCATGAGGGAGCGCCTCTTTTCTCAGCGCCTCCAGTCCCGGCGGACGTTTCAGGCTGCAACCGGAAATCAGCGCGATCAGGAGCGCTGCTGCGGAGAGCGCCGTCCATCCCGCGCGGCGGAATCTCTTCATGGCATACGGCTCTTTCTTTTCTATAAAAGGTTTGGGTCGACGTCATTCCCGCGAACGCGGGAATCCAGAAGGTCATCACTTCAAACAAACTGGATTCCCGATTAAATATCTGGTGGCCGTCCCTTTTCCTAGGCTATCGGGAATGACGGACAAAGAGTTTCACTACCTCCTAGTGGAGCTTCACGATGAACCAATCGAGCTTGGCGCTCACCCGGAGCAATATCTTGCGGAGCAGATGAATCGGCACCAGCTGCTCGGTATAGATCGCGGCGGCGCCGCGCGCGCCGGGCGCAAGGAACAGGCCTCGATCTTTGCCGTCGAGCATCAACTTCACGGCGAATCGCTGCGGCGGAACGGCGTGCTCTTCGGTTTGCGGCAGGACGCCGCCGATCGGCAATTGCCCCTGCCCCGTCGCCCAGACGATCGAGTCGACCCGGCATTTGATCACCCGTCCGGGATAGGTTTTCAGGATGACCTCGGCCTCGTCTCCCGGCTTGACCTTGCGCAGCTCGTTCTGCGAAAAGAGGGCGATGATCCACTGTTCATCTTCGACAAAACTCATTGCCGCCGTGACCGGTAACGGCACCACGAACGACCCTTCCCGAAGCTGCAAGTTGATCACCTTGCCGCTCCCGGGGGCGAAGACGGTTGTTTCAGAAAGATTCCAGCGGGCCAAATCGAGCTGCGCCCTCAGCTGCCGGACATCGCTCCGGTCGCGATCGACATCGAGCTGACTCCCGGCCCCGGTCTTTACCAGCGCACCGGATTGTTTGAGACGGGTCTCGGCAAGCCTGAGCTGGGCTTCGATCCGCTTGACCTCGAGCTCGAAAGGGGTGGGGTCGACCCGAAACAGAACGTCTCCCTTTTTGACCGCGCTGTTGGGTTCGACCGGCACGTCGATCACCCGCCCCCGCACCTGCGGGAGGATCTGCACGACATAGTTGATCACCCGCACATCGTGGGACGAGGGGGCCACGACGTTCAGAATCAGGATCGTCATTGCCAGCAGAATGATGGGGAGGGTGATGACGATCGCCTGGAAGACGAAGTTCCACGGCAGCCATTTGAGCTTGAAGAAAATGAGCCAGACAAAAAAGGCATAAATCAGCAGCAGCAAGATTTCCATATGTTACCTCGTCTTCTTATGCAACCTTCCGTTCCGGTTCCTGCGGCTCTGATCCCTCTTCCGGTTCCGCCACATCGGTGCCGTAGGCCATTTTGTACATCACCGGTCTGGTAAAGGCCCAGAGCCAGGCGAGCGGCCAGAGCAACCCTCCGAAGAAGAGGGACAGAAGGCAGAGGGTCTTGATTGCAGCAAGCTGGGGATGCCTGCGCCGCTCGGCGACTTTCTCCGGAAGGATGTGGAGTATCAGAAAAAGGCCGATCAGCACAATCGGCGCCACGATCAGCACCACCCAGGTGAGAATGTCAGCCAATGTGTCTTCAAAAGCGTGCCCTCCGGATTCCGCTGCGAAGGTCCGAATCGACCTCATCAGAACGACGATCAAAACCGAGAGGAAGAAGGCAAAGCGAGAAACGCGCCGAGTGGAGCGGGCGGGCGCTTTTTCATTTTTATTTTTATTCATGACGCCCTCCGAAGCCGGCGTTGTTCCGGCGTCTCGGTGCTTCGGCCCGCGCGGGCAATAAAATATTCCTCGACCTCTTCCAGCGTCTTCCCTTTGGTCTCCGGCACCAGCCGGTCGACGAAGAACCAGGTGATCACCCCCATGAGCGCGTAAAACCAGAAGACACCCGCTTTACCTAAGAGAGCCGCCAATGTCAGAAATGTGTAGGC
>SCUR01000039.1 GCA_004297235.1 Candidatus Manganitrophaceae bacterium
CGTCGATCGTCCCATCCAGATCCGTGTCCTGGCCGATCGACACCGGGAAGAAATCCCCCGTGAGGGTCGGAGAGATCGATACGGTGAGAAAATTGCTCGAAGAAGGACAGCTCATCCGGGCGGAAAATGAGGCACTCTCGCCGATCGTCGTCATCAGCGTCCCCTCGGAGGTCAGCGGATTGGAGGCGTTCTCCCGGATCCCCTCGGGGGAGCCGAATTTCGAGAGTGCTTGATTCGTCGACTCCTCCGCCGCCTGCTTCGGATCGGTCTGGGCCAATGCGGGATACGCGATCAGCCAAAAGAGTATTGCGGCAAACGCCATCCTCTCAGCTGCGATATTTTCGCACCATCTCACAAATCGCTTCGTCATAACTCATTCCCTGTGCGACCATCCCTTCGATCTCGGCCACCTCGACCCCGGTGGACGTATAGACATAATAGGAGTACGGATCGACCGTAAGGCGCGCCACGCCGACTCCGAACGGGGTGTCGAGAAAGATCTCCGAATACTTCGGCCGGTTGCTCTTCACACTCTTTAGAAGCTTCATCGTGAACGGATCGTAGTCGATCAGCTTCTCCTCGCGGGCTTTCTCGAAGTCGGGCGATTGCAGGTAGCACTTAAACGCGGTGTTCCCCCAGATCACATCCCCGACCGGACCGAAGACTTTTCGGTCCAGGACCGACTGGGTCACGATATTGAAGCTGCCGGAGTATCGGCGCGCGCGCCGGAAGCCCCCCTCCATGATCGGCAGCAGCATGCCGCATTTCTCGACCACCAGCGGGGCCTCCTCGAAGAAGATCATCTGTCTTCGGGACCGGTCCGACAGATACAGCCCCTGGGTCACTTCGTTGATGACCTGAAGGGCGACCACCTTGAAGAGCTCCTTCTTCGGAAGCAGGTTCTCCAGTTCCAGCACCACGAATTCGTCATCCGCGATGTTCAGGCTGCATTTTCCCCTAAACCAGCGGTGGTAGGCACCCCCCCGGACAAAGTCCAGCAGGTTGAAGGCGAGATTCTGCGACAGCGGCTTCAACATCTTCGCGTCGAAGAGCTCCGCATCCTCCTCGAAGTATTTCGGAAAGGCCCGAAGATACTCATAGGCGTCGTCCACTTCCGCATCGGCGCCTTTGATTTGATAGGCCCACCGGGCGGCCGCCTTCACCAGTGAAGTGGCCGTCTCGGCGATCTCCGCCGGTATGGCGTCGGTGGCCGAGAAAACCATCTGCAGAATGATCGCGGCGATCTCGGAGATATCTTCATCGATGTCCCGGATGTTCGTGAAGGGATTGAAGGAGACCTTGGAGTGCTCATCGAAATCGAGGAAGCGCCCTCTCGCCATGTTGCAGATTTTCCGGTAGGAGTGGCCGATGTCGATCATCCGGATCAAAGCGCCGGTGCTCCAGTAGTTGTAGACGAGGTAGTTCAGAAGAAAAGACTTTCCGCCGCCGCTGGTCGCGGCCACCAGCATGTTATGATTGTTCGCCTGTTTATCATAGATATCCAGATTGATCAGCTGCCCTTTTCTGCCGATGAATATCACCACCGGCGCCCCGCCGCCCGAGAAATCCGACTGCACCGGCAGCACCGCCCCGATCGAGTCGGCCTGCGCGATGAAATCCCGGTCCAGATGATCGATGTTCCCTCCTTTGTCATACAGACCGAACGGAAGAGACGAGATCAGCAGCACCGGCAGAATCCCTTTGTCTTCCTGCATGATGTAGCCGCAAGACTCCCAGATGCGCTTGGCCCGCGTGATCGACTCGGAGGCCGCCCTTTCGTCAGAGTCCCACACCCACAGCATCGGAAGAATGCGCAAGAACCGGTTTCCGTCCTTCTTCTCCAGCTCGTCGGTGGCCCAGGCGAACTCGTCCTGCTTGCGCGCAAGCGATCGCGCGAAGCTCCCCACCCCTTTCTGCCAGAGCACGATGTTGCACTTCTTATGAAGATGCGATTTCATGTCGTGAAAGAGAATATTCAGCGTGTAGAGAAAGGGGGTCCTGATCTGATCCCCGTCTGAGATCAGCCCCCAGCAGCCACCGAAGAGCCGGCTGGTCTGGAACAAGTCGACCTCTTTGGGAAAGACTCTCGGGGTGGTGCACCGGAACGTCCTCTCCCCGATCCGCATGGAGGAGGCGTCTTTGGTGATCTGTGTCTCGGAGAGAATCACCTGTTTTCGAAGAGGGGTCGTCTCGTCATAATGGCTGTTGTTTAAGGAGGGATTTTCATTAAACAGCCGTCTCATCCAATCCAGCAGGCCGCCCGGGGGAACCGCCGTCGGATCAAGCTGTGCCCCCCGCAGCGTCTCCCGGATCGTCGTGTGGATCTCCTCGAACGCCCGGGTCCCCTTCATCCCGATCGGAAGCTTGGCGGAAACAAAGAGCCTGAAGTTGCGGATCGGAATTCCGGAAAGATTCGGGAGCCCCTTCGTCCCCTCGGTGAAGTAGCGGCAGGCGGCCTCCGTGGTGCTGCGGATCATCGGATTCTCCCGGCTCTTGCACCGGCGGTAGGCATCCAGATAGGGCTCGATGTGGCTGTCGGCATAGAGGATGAACTGAAGGATTGAGCCTTTCGGAAAATTGATCCGAAAGAGCGCTTGAAGCGTCGTCTCGGTGCTCTCCCCCGCGAACGCCAACGGGGCACACTCCCATAAGAAGCCCGCCGTATCGTCGGCGTTGAGGTAGGTGTGCGACTCTGCATCGTAGGCGACCCAGGGGAGATAGTCGGAGAATTTACTCCGGTAGGTCAGCGATTCCAGCTCCTGCAGGGTCAATCCGCCGTTTGATCCGAAGATGTTCAGAATATTGGGAATGCGCATCAAACTTCTCCTACTTCGCCGGAAGCGCCGCCGCACGGGCGGGCTTCTCTTCACCGAGCAGGTTTCCGAGCACCCACTTCGGCTCATCGATGATGAGGTAGACATATCGCGGCATGAAGAGTTTGGCCCCTTCCCCCTTATAGGGAAGAATCAGCACGCGCACGATCTGGGGCGGGGCGATCATGGGGGTCGCGGGCTCTTTCAGCAAGGCGGTCAACTTTTCGAAGAGCGCATTCTGATAGGTCGCTTCGATCGCCGATCCCTTCAGGTTGAGATCCTCCTTTAAATCCTTCAGGGGCTTGATCGCTTCTTGATCTTCTCCAGGGGTGTTTTCCAGGGACTCCCGGTAGGCCTGCTTGGGAGAGACGCACTTGCCGTTGAACGTCTTCGGACAGGTAAAATCGTCGTTGTACGGATTGAAGACAGCGCAGCCGGTGAGCATGACCAAAAACAGAATGAAGATTATCGTTCGCATTGCTGCCCTCCGATACAGACATCCTTGATAATTAAATCGACCCCCTCGGTCACCACCAGGGTCACGGTCTTGGTCGCCCCGACCTCGATGATCGGGGTCGCCTGGCGCGCCAGATCCAGATAGAGCTTCTCCAGCTGGTCCGAGGCTCCCGAGAGTCCTCCTCCGAGCGCGGCAATACCGATTTTATCCGGCTCGATGGTCTGAGTCGTCCCCAGGGGGCTGACGGAGGTCGTTCTGGAGGCGACCCGAAAGGCATCCCCCGCGCCGCCGAAGAATCCCGCAAGCGCCGCCCTGGCCACCGCCGATCCCATCCGGGAGACGACTTCGCCCCGAAGGCCGTTCTTGCCGTCTTCGTCGGCGATATATCCTTTGACAGCCTGGTCGATAACCGCCTGGCCGTCCTTGGCCAAACACGAGAGAGTCACCAGTCTCAGTTCCACCCGCTCCTTCGAGAGCTTCCCGAAGCCATGGGCGATCACAAAACAGCCTTTCAGATTGGCCTTGATCCGGTTGGGAAGAACCGCAAGGTCCTTGATTCTAAGCAGCACCGGCTCCGGATTGCCGCGGGCCGACTCCACGGTCTCAGCATCGAGCCCGGTCAACAAGGTCGCCTCCATAAATGAAGGGGGAAGATAGACACTCTTCTTCTCTTTTTTTTTATCCCCCTCGAGGTCCATTTTCACCCCCCTGGCATAGGGGTTGGAGACGACCATGATCTCTCCTAAAATCTCACGTTGCGGCTCAGAAGGCTTTACCGCGGGGGAGGGAGCGGGCGGAGGCGGGATGCGGAATCCCCCCGGAGGCGGGGGCGGAGGGAGCGGGAATCCCTCTTTTGGAGCCCGGACGGATGCCTCTTTCCCATCCTCTCCTTTTACATCCGCTTCCTCCTTCTGCCGCTTCAATTCCTCCATCTCCCGGCGCAGCTCGGTAAGGCTCTCCTCCTGCCGGCGCAACTCCTTCTGGGATTCCATGAAGAGCGATTTCTCCATCAGCTTCGGCTCCAACGACAGCTCCTTCTTTTTCTCGGACGCGGGAGCCGAAGGCGCGGCGCGGCGGCTGTATTTGTAGCCGGTGACGCCGACCACCAGGATGAATAAGCCGACCAGGAGCAGGACAACCCCTTTTTTCTGTCCCGCGCCAAGCTGATTGAAGAATTGCTTCAAGCTATTCATGATTCCCTCCTTGCTCAACGATGAGGATCCGAGCGCTCTGGCCCGCGGCGAGACTGAATCGATCGACGGTGATCGCCACCGGCTTTTTCGCCACCCGCAGGAAATCTTTTTCGGTCAGCTCCACGGCTGCTCCGGTGGCTCTTGCCACAAACTCGCGCACGGTCAGCCCCTCCCCCTCCGCCGACACCGTCCGAATCAGGGTCAGATCGATGTCCCGAAACAGATCAAACCGCTCTTTGGAGTGCTTCACCGTAAAACTCTCCGGGATCGCATCCGTATAGACCCAGCGGACCAGGGTGAGCACTTTCTCCTCGAACGGAAGCCCCATCATCAACGACCGGTTGGCCTTGATCTGATCGGACCGCCCGGGAAGTAGCCGCACGGTCGTGGACGGAATCCGCTTCGGGATCGCAATGATCCGGTAGACGCTCTCCTTGCAGACCACAAAGACCTCCGCGGGGGTGCTGGCGTAAATCAGCTGATCGCCCTCTTTGATGATCTGGAATTTTAAGAAGGCGTCCTTTTTGGTGTAATGGATCGAGAGCCCCTTCTCTTTCGAGAAGACAACATCCTCGATCATATCGGCGCAGACGATCCGGTTGGCGTCGGTGGCGCTCATTTCCACCGGGGTCGCCACCTCCGGCGGAATCCCCATATCGGCAGGAAGGGGCTGCTGTTGAGCAGTTTGCGGCGCTTCTCCCCATGCCGCGCCACAAAGAAGAAATACCAGGATGACCGTCCAGAATGATCGCATCTTCTACCTCTCCGTCTTTTCCGAATAACCCAAAAGGGTGAACTTCCCGTCTTCAATTTTGTAGTCGATCAGATAACTCATCCGCGCCTCATCGAGCCGGCTCGCTTCGATGAACTGCTTTCTGATTCCCCTCACTTCGATCTGGGATTCTCCCACGGCGATCTGCTGGATGAAGTAAGCTTGGGTGACGTGCGCGGTCTCGATCCGGTCGGCCAGTTCATAGAAGACCCGCTTCGCTTCCGGGTACGCTTCGGGGGAATAGAGCACGAGCAGCTCCCCGAACTGCGATCGTGCCGTCGCCGGCGTATAGCTGCCGGAGAGCGCGATCACGTACCGGGTCATGGCCTTCACATACTCCTCCGAGGCGCGACCCCCTGTGATCTCCACCTTGC
>SCUR01000368.1 GCA_004297235.1 Candidatus Manganitrophaceae bacterium
AAACCGCGCAGAATTCCTTTCGCGGCGGCGATCACCTCATTTTGCATCTTTCGCCGGTTCCCTCTAAGCCACCGCACCATATAGAAATAGCAGCAGCTCTTCTCATATACACCCATCGGAACGCGACGAAACGCAGAGAGAAATTCGGAAAAAAATCTCCACGTTATAAAATTGGCCTTGCCTTTGTTTCGCGGGTCGAACCAGACCGCATGTTCTTCATCCGTCGGATTCGCCCGGACCGCTCTATTGGGATGGTCTCTTCGATAAAAGAGGGGCTCCCGAATTCCATAAAATGGGCCGCGGAGGGCAAGCTCGGCCAGCAGAACCACATCGGATGCAACGTAATTTCCATGGAGCGGCGTCTTTTTGAGTATATCCGATCGGATGACTCCGAAAATCGGATGACAAAGCTCCAGATGGTCAATAAGGTCCAAAAAACGCTTGTAAGGCCTGGGGGAACGGATGTCGATCCTGTCTACATAGTGTTTTATCTCGCGGCCCTGCTCGTCGATGATCTTCGCTTCGGCCGCAAAACACAAAATGATCGAAGGGTGCTGATCGAGTATTTCGATGCACCGGCCGACGAATTCGGGAGCATAGACATCATCATGCGCCGCCCACTTAAAATATTTCCCTTTGGATAGTTCAAAGACGCGATTAAAATTCCAAGCGGCCCCTAAATTCCGCTCGCTGCGAAAATATCGGATCCGGTTGTCTTTCGCGGCGTAAGCCCTGCAAATCTCCTCTGTCCCGTCGGTCGACGCATTGTCCGAGATGATGAGCTCAAAATCTTCAAACGTCTGAGATAAAATCGAATCCAACGCTTCCCTGAGGAACCGCTCCCCGTTATAGACCGGCATACCGATGCTCAGTGTCGCCGTCCGCTTGGCGGGAGGATTCTTTGTTTTTCCGCTCTCCTCGCTTACGAGAATATCGGGAGAAATGTTCGTCTTTCCGGTCATCCGATCTCCTGTAGCACCGTTCTTAAGCTCCCCGCCGCTTCCGAAAGCGTGATCGACTCGATCCCTTCGTCATGGGTAAAGGAGATAAACTCCTCGATCCGATGGAGAAATCGCTTTTCGTCCTCATCCGTTTTCACATAGGGGGTCAGGCCGGCTTTCAACGTCGGCGAATGGAAAAAGAAATTGATGAAGGGATATCCATTCTTCCTCATCCGCCGCGCAAGCTTGATCATCTCCGCACTGCTGCACTCTTCGGGAGAGAGCCAGACATTGTTCAGGAATCCGAGTTGATGAAGAACGCCGGCCAACCGGAGATTGCAAAGCGGTTTTTGCAAAAACCGTTGGTAAAATCGATTACATAATTCAAAGTTCTGTTGAAGATAACCGATCGTCGCCGGGATCTCCAAAAGGGGTCCGTCGACCGACTCCTCGAACGCCGTCTCAGGAAAGAATCGATACGGCTTTGGAGAAAAATATGAGAAATTCGGACCGTGATCATAAGACCAATCGGTATAAGGGAGAATCGAGCTGTCCACCTTATATCCCAATTTATAAAGGCAGCGGGCCACATCCCGATTGTATCCCCATCGACCGCTTCTAAAAGAGGTCGGCTCGATCCCGAAGTTCTTTCGGATCGTATCGTGCAACTCGCTTATTTTGCCGAATTGAACATCCAAAGGAAGATTGCAGAGCATGCTGTTCCGCCGGCTGGTTTCTTCGTTCAACGAATCGAAGGGAGGGGTGCTCCA
>SCUR01000369.1 GCA_004297235.1 Candidatus Manganitrophaceae bacterium
CGATTCCCTTTACGATCGCATATCGGATCAACTCTGCGACGTTCCGAAGGGCCAGCTTGTTCATGATATTAGCCCTGTGCGTCTCTACTGTCTTTACCCTCACTCCGAGCTGTTCGGCGATCTCCCGGTTCTTATATCCCATCGCAGCCAGCTGGAGGACTTCCGTCTCTCTCGGCGTGATGATTCTTCCCTTGACCGGCACCGGGAGCACTCTGCTTTCGGCTTCGCTCACTCTCCTTTTCAGTACTGTCGGCATACTCGTGTTTCTCCTGTTGTTTATAGTCCCTTTTTGAACGCGGGCGCAGCCTTAAATTTGACCGCCTTGCTCGCCTTGATCTTGATCGCCTCGCCAGTCTTGGGATTTCTCCCCTTACGGGCTGCGCGGCTCTTCACCGTAAATGTCCCGAAGCCCGGAAAGGAAAACCGGCCGGCCTTCTTGATTCCTTTGGCAATCGCAGCGAAGGTGTCGTCAATAATGCCGGCGACCGATTTTTTGCTCAACCCTCTGCCGGCATGATTCTTTGTAATCGTTTCAATGAGCTCTTTCTTATTCATGAAACCCTCCTAAAATGAATTGAGTAAAAAACAGCTAAAAATTGTACCGGGTCACCCATGGAAAGTCAAAGGAAATGCATTCTGGGAATGCGTCAGAGTATTCCAGTGAGTTGTACCGGTCAGATAGCCATTGGTGGAAGAAAATTTATGACAACGGAGGGCTGATCTGAGACACAGATCAATTCCGGATCGCATTTCAGTTAATCGAGGCTCAATTGACCGCGCTGTCACCTTGCGCCATTTAACGGAACTCAGAAAATCACTTGGCAATCAACTAGCCCACCACATTTGCACACTGAGAAATAATGATGCCCAAAGGAAGTGCCTGCCATCTCCACTTCGAATTACGAAAGATCCAGAAATCCGACCGATCCTGTCTCTCACGCTTTGCACGTGAAATCCGCTTGCCCTCGTGCTCTGGCCTATGATAGGCTAAGCCGCGTTATGACACAACGCCGCCGTCCATATACCCTCTCGGAAGCCTCCAAGCGAATCGGTATCACCCCGGAATCGGTTCTCCTCGCAATTAAGAAAGGCCGGATCAAGGGGAAAAAGAAAACCGTTCTCATCAAAAAAACCATCTGGCAACTCTCTCCCGAAAGCGTCGAATCCTACGAGGTCTCCCGGTCCCACCAACAGCGCGGATTAAAAAAACCTTGACAGCTTAGCTTTAGCTAGGCTAGTCTTAATTTGACACCAAATATACCGCACTTTCCTATCGGGAGCTATCAGGAGAAACGTGCATATCCTACCCGATTTTCTGCGACAAGGGCTCGAAAACGTTCCTAATGGCGATCTCATCGTCGCGAATGATGAGGGGCGAATCCATCTTCTACTAAAGTTGCCGGCCGCCGCGTTTAAACTGCTTCCGCTCCCTCCGCGGATTTCGACCTTTCTTTTCCTCGCGCCGATGCCGACCGCACCCGTGGTCGGCTGGTGCATTGAAATCGCCGATGAGGAGCCTCTTTGCTTCAACGTTGTGTTAAACGTAAAGGACCCCATTCAGAATGAGATACTCGCGAATCTTCCGGAGCAGATGGAAGTGCCGTTCCACATTATCAATGGAGAAACACTGGAACTGGCGGGGACGACCGTGATCGCGACACCCTTTAACGCACGGAAGATTTATGACGGTGCCCTCTCTTGCGCTGGACGGATCACGGCCGATCAATATGATATTACCGCGGCGAAGAAGCAGTTCGAGCGGGATTACCCGGTGAATCGAATCGCGTCCTGGCGGCCGTTTTAGCGGAATTACGGGAAAGTGGTCGCCCCTCTACACTACTGATCTTGGTGATCCATTTCAGACACCATTGAGCGTGCCTTTCCGAAATCGCTCGAATCCGAGCTGATCTCTTGATAAGGCTCATGATGAGCTTTCCCTTTTTACTTGAAGTGACTGTACTTAATTGCTATCGTATGACCCGGTTGTCTTTCACCTTTGAGCGGAAGAGGAAGCGTTGTCTGAAAAAATCCTTGTCGTAGATGACAACCTCGATGCGATCGCTATTTTAGAGGTCATTTTAGAGGGAGCGGGATATCCGGTTACCTCAGCCAGGGATGGCTTGGAGGCGATGCAGAAGATTACGACTGAAGAGCCGGCACTGATTCTCCTCGATGTGATGATGCCGAAAATGGATGGCTATGAAGTCTGCCAGGCGGTCAAAGATGATCCCAAATTAAATCATATTCCGATTCTGATGGTCTCCGCCAAAACGGACCCCGCATCCCAAGAGCGGGGCCTGAGCCTCGGGGCGGCCGATTATCTCGTGAAGCCGATTCAACCGGCGCTCGTCCTACGCAAAGTAAAGGAGCATCTGGAAGAGAGAAACCCGCCTTCATCCCCGCCGGGGGTCCCCCACTCTCCCTGATATTTCTTTGGGCACAGTTGGTCTACAGATCCGACTGGACAATTAACCTCGCCGAGTCAGAAATATTATCCCAGTATGTTCGATTTTCTTCTTACCGCCGCATCCGATGTATCACAGAGGATTAGAAATACCGCGTTGGTTCAGAAACGATCCTCGGCGCGTAAGTCGAATTTCAAGTAACAGGAGAGGGTGGTAAAACGGGGGCTGAATCGGTCTTTCTGCTTTCCTATTTAAATTTTTTAAATTATTTTACCAGTTGATCTCCTTGGCCGTCTCTGCCACTCCAAAACCTGCCCCGTTATTAAGACAGAATCAAGTATGCGAGCAAGATCCAGGGTCTTTTT
>SCUR01000370.1 GCA_004297235.1 Candidatus Manganitrophaceae bacterium
CAACCCTTTTCGATCTCCTCAAGGCGAAGAATATCGAGCCGCAAATGGTCACCGTCGAACTGAACTCCAAAATGATCGATCGGTCCAGCCTCAACAACACCCGCATCCATGAGGGGGATGAGGTTGAATTCCTCTTCTTCATGGGGGGCGGATCTGAGACAGAATAACTTAATTCAATGAAATCATTCCAGTCGAGAATATCATGAAATCACATCCGAATATCACCGAATTAATTGGACGGACCCCTATGGTTCAACTGAACCGGTTCGCCGACGATCAAAGCGCCCGACTCTTTGCCAAGGTGGAATTTTTCAATCCGGGCGGCAGCGTGAAAGACCGGATCTGTCTGAGCATGATCGAAGCGGCCGAACGATCCGGAAAACTCCGACCGGGAGGAACGATGGTCGAGCCGACCAGCGGCAACACCGGAATCGGCTTGGCCCTGGTCGCCGCCGTCCGCGGATACAAATTGATCCTCGTGATGCCCGAGTCGATGAGCATGGAGCGGGCCAGCCTGCTCTCCTCGTACGGCGCTCAACTGGTCCTCACCCCCGCCTGGGAAGGAATGCGCGGCGCGATCAAAGAGGCCGAGAGCATCATCGAGCAAAATCCGAATTATTTCATGCCGAATCAGTTCGCGAACCCCGCTAATCCGGAGGTGCATCGAAAGACGACCGGCCCGGAGATCCTGGAAGCGCTGGACGGGAGGGTCGATGCCTTCGTCGTCGGCGTCGGAACGGGCGGAACAATTACCGGGGTCGGAGAGGTGCTCAAGGCCAAGAATCCGCAAACGATGATCGTGGCGGTGGAGCCGTCCGCCTCGCCGGTGCTTTCGGGCGGCGAGCCGGGGCCTCATAAAATCCAAGGGATCGGCGCCGGGTTCATCCCGAACGTCCTCAATCGGACCATCATCGATCGGGTCATTACCGTCAGCGATGATGACGCTTACAAAACGGCCAAGCTGCTCGCGCGTCAGGAAGGGCTGCTTGTCGGGATCTCCTCCGGAGCGAATGCGCTGGCCGCACAGCAGATCGCCAGAGAGATCGGGAGAGGGAAAACGGTCGTGACGATCCTCCCCGATACCGGAGAGCGCTACATCAGTATCGAGAAATACTTCAATATCTAAACAGAAGGAAGCAATGGCCTTTACAGAAGAACAACTGGTTCGGTACAGCCGTCATATTATCCTCACGGAAGTCGGCGGCAAAGGGCAAAAGAAGATCGGCCAGGCAAAAGTCCTCGTCGTCGGCGCCGGCGGTTTGGGCTCGCCGATCGCCCTCTATTTGGCCGCGGCAGGGGTCGGCACCCTCGGGCTCATCGATGCGGACGCCGTGGATCTCTCCAACCTGCAGCGCCAGATCATCCATCACACCTCCGATATCGGCCGGCCGAAGGTCCTCTCGGCTCAGGAGAAGATCGTTGCGATCAATCCCGACGTGAAAGTGGTTCCGTATCAGGAAAACCTCAACGCCGAGAATGCGCTTAAAATCTTCAACGAGTTCGAATATATCATCGACGGAACCGACAACTTCCCGGCAAAATTTTTAATCAACGATGCCGCCTATTTTGCGAAAAAGCCGCTTATCCATGCAGGCATCCTGCGGTTTGAGGGACAGATTTTTACCATCCTTCCCGGTACAAGCGCTTGCTATCGCTGTATCTTCCCGGAGCCTCCCCCGGCGGGGCTGATCCCGACCTGCCAAGAAGCCGGCGTGCTGGGAGCGCTCGCCGGATTAATTGGGACCCTTCAAGGGACCGAAGTCCTGAAATTGATTCTGGGGATTGGAAAGCCGTTGACCGATCGCATACTAAAATACGATGCCCTTCGCACACAATTTCGAGAAGTTCCGATCAGAAAGAATCCGGACTGTCCTCTCTGCGGCACGCACCCCACCCTTCAAACGCTCCAGGTCCAAGAACAGCCGGTTTGCGAGATCAATCCAACCGCTTCGCTCCGCCCACAGGATATGGGACACTAGACGAATTTTAAAGCGCGCGGTGATTTAAACGCGCCGCGATGGAAGGGGGTATCGTCGAAAACTTCTTTCTCGGCGATTCGTTAACAAAGATTAGGGCAAACGATCATGAGCAAGATTAAAGGGTTGAAGTGCAAGGAGTGCGGCAAAAACTATCCCGCTGCGGCCCTTCACGTCTGCGAATTCTGCTTCGGACCGCTGGAAGTCTCCTACAACTACGATTTCATCAAAACAAAAATTTCAAAGGAAAAAATCCTTCAGGGGCCGAAGAGCCTCTGGCGCTACCAGGATCTCCTCCCGATCGAGGGAGAGCCGACGGTCGGCCTGAACGCCGGCTTCACGCCGATGATCCATGCCAAGAATCTCGGCTCGGAGCTGGGGCTCGATTATCTTTATTTAAAAAACGACACTGTCAACTGCCTCACCCTCTCCTTCAAGGATCGGGTGGTCGCCGTCGCTCTGACACGGGCAAAGGAGCTCGGATTCGACACGGTCGCCTGCGCTTCCACCGGGAACCTGGCCAATTCCGTCTCGGCGCACGCCGCCGAGGCCCGGCTTCGCTGTTTTGTCTTTATCCCCTCCGACCTGGAATGGGGGAAGGTGCTGGGAAACCTGATTTACAGACCGAATGTGGTGGCCGTTAATGGAAACTACGACGATGTGAACCGCCTCTGCAGCGAGATCGCCGGAGAGTATCCGTGGGCCTTCGTCAATATCAACATCCGGCCCTACTACTCCGAAGGATCGAAGACCCTCGCCTATGAAGCGATGGAGCAGCTCGGATGGCGAACGCCGGACCATGTCGTTGTGCCGATCGCCTCGGGATCGCTCCTGACGAAGATTTCAAAAGGCTTCAATGAATTCGCTCAGCTCGGCTTCGTCTCTCCCGTCAAAACAAAAATTCACGGGGCCCAAGCGGAAGGGTGCTCTCCCGTGGCCACCGCCTTCAAAGAGAATCGCGACTTCATCAAACCGGTAAAACCGAAGACGATCGCCAAGTCGCTCGCTATCGGAAACCCCGCGGATGGCTTCTACGCACTGAAAGTCGTTCACGGCAGTGACGGGCTGATCGAACATGTGACCGACGAGGAAGTCGTTGAGGGAATGACCCTCCTGGCACGGACCGAAGGGGTTTTCGCGGAAACGGCGGGCGGGGTCACGATCGGCGTTCTAAAAAAACTGGCCAAGAAGGGCGTTTTCAAGAAGGGAGAGTCGGTGGTGGCCTACATCACCGGAAACGGCCTGAAGACCCAGGAGGCGGTCGCGCCGGTTCTCGGCGTTCCCTGGAACATCCAGCCGAGCCTCACCAGTTTTCAGGAAGCGCTGAAAGCCTCGGCCGATGCCCCGCAGACACGAAGAGGAGATCAATGATCAAGGTTCGCATCCCCACCCCTTTACGCAAACTGACCGGCGGCCAAGGCGAGGTCGACGGAGAAGGGGACAACGTCGCCGCATTGATTAACACCTTGGATAAAGAATATCCGGGTCTCAAGGAACGTCTCTGTGACGAGCAGGGAGAGCTGCGCCGGTTCGTCAATATTTACATCAATGAGGAGGATATCCGCTTTCATCAGGGGATGATGACCCCTGTGAAGAAGGGGGATGAGATCTCAATCGTCCCGGCCATCGCAGGCGGTTAGGAGGTGGGGAACCCGATGGGGATCCCCGGCTGGAAACGGAAAAATAAAAGGCGAGGAGCAGGCTTTGCCTGTCCGCCTGTACCCGACAGGGTGAGCCGCGGGGTGTGGGGCATCGGAGGACCTTCGCTTTATTCAGTGGCCGGACAGACCCCCACTCAAGAATAGGAGAGAATAATTGGCCAGTCTAAAAGTACACATTACATTTCCGGAAGAGAAGATTCGAGAGCCGATTATTTACCAGATTGGAAGGGACTATAAAGTCATCACCAACATCCGCCGCGCCGACGTGACCGAAAAAACCGGATGGGTCGATCTGGAATTGACAGGAGAGCCCGACGAGGTGGAGCGCGCGGTCGCCGGCCTCAAGCAAAAAGGGGTCAAGGTCGACCCGATCGAAA
>SCUR01000040.1 GCA_004297235.1 Candidatus Manganitrophaceae bacterium
ATGGGGCTTTGCCCCATTCCAACCAACTATCTGCAACTCGCAATGAGGACACGACTCTTTCCCCCCCTTGATGGCTTTTTCCTGAGGGAGTAGAATAATTGTCAAACGAATTACTAATACAAAGTGATGAGCCCGGGTTCATCCCGGTTAGGAATATGGAGAGAGACCCTGGAAAGAGGATATCGCCGAAACGCCCTGAGCGCCCGGAGACGACCGACCGCGCCAAGAAAACGAAGCTCGGAGAAGCGCTCCCTTCAGCGGCGCCCCGGACAGATCAACGAGACCTTCTTTATGATCAATGGAAGCGATTTACGCAAGGGCTCCCCACCGCAGCCTCGTTGCGAAGCGAAATCCTGGCGTCGTGGCAGCGCTGCCGCGCCGGCGGCGTGAATCCGGAGGAGGTCTGTTATCAGCGCGTCGACGAGGAGGACCTTCAGCGACGGCTGGAATCGAACCGGGAGTTGATTGAGATCGCCGCCCTTCACCTCAATTGGATTTCATCGTCGTGGACCCGTCTCCCTCATGCGCTCTTTCTGATCGACCGCGACGGCATCGTCCTCTATGTCACCGGAAATGATCCTTCCCTGCGTGAAACGCTCCATCTCATTCCGGGGTACGATTGGTCGGAGCGTCAGGTCGGAACCAACGGTCCGGGAACCGCGCTGTCGGCCGACCATGCGATCTCCATCATTCAGATGGAACATTTCGCTCGACCGTTCCACCCTTATACCTGCACCGGGGCCCCCGTTCATCTGAATGGAACCGGGATCGGTGCGCTCGGCTTCGGAACCCCCGGCGCCGACGACAATCCGGAACGGGTGATCTTGACGGCGCATACGGCGTATGTCGTCGAGCAGGAGCTGATGCATCGACGGACCGCTCGGGAGGCGGAGTTGATGAAGGCCGAGGCGACGACCCTCCTCTCCAACTCACTCGACTACAAAACGACCCTCTCCAGCGTGGCGCACCTGGTTGTCCCCCGTTTCGCCGACTGGTGCCTGATCGACATGGTCAAAGACGACGGGTCCCTCGAGCGGCTGGTGGTGGCCCAGGCCAAACCATCCCAGCGCCTCCTCGCGCAAGAACTGCAGCACCAATCGCTCAATCAGAACGTCGCTTTCGGCGCACCGAAGGTGATCCGGACCGGCCGATCGGAGCTCTACCCGGATGTCGACGATGCTTTGTTGCAGCGAGCCGCTTCCGACGAGACGCATTTAGAGCTGATCCGACAGATTCATTCCAAATCAGTGATGGTGGTTCCGATCGCGGCGCTCGATCGAGTTCTGGGGGCCATTACCTTTATCTCGGTGGAGTCGGGCCGAAGATATGGCCAAGTCGATCTCGCCTTGGCCGAAGATCTGGCGCGCCGGGCCGCGCTGGCGATTGAGAACGCGCGGCTCTACGGCGCGGCCCAGCAGGAGATCGTGGAGCGCAAGCGGGTGGAAGGGTCGCTGCGGCAATCGGAAGAAAAATATAGGAATCTATTCGAGACGATGACCCAGGGGGTCGTCTACCATAATGCATGGGGGAAGATTATCTCGGTCAATCCGGCCGCGGAGCGGATTCTGGGGCTTCGGTTCGATCAAATGCCGGGGAGGACCTCCTTTGATCTGACCTGGAGGGCGATTCATGAGGACGGCTCTCCCTTTCCCGAAGAGACCCATCCGGCGATGGTCGCGCTGAAGACCGGAAAGGCGGTGCGAAATGTCGTCATGGGGATTTTCCATCCGGCGGAAGAGGTCTATCGCTGGGTCAATATCAATGCCGTCCCCCAGTTCCAGCCTGGAGCAGAGAAGAAGCCTTATCAGGTTTACACGACCTTTGAAGATATCACGGAACGGAAACGAGCGGAAGAGGTCCTGAAACAAAAGACGCGCGAGGCCGAAGAGGCGAACCGGGCGAAGTCGCAATTTGTATCGATCATCTCTCACGAGTTGCGGACCCCGCTCAATGCGATCATCGGATATTCCGGCCTTCTCAGGCGTCCCGGTTCCCCGGAACCGCCGACGAGGCGGGCGGAGATGATGGATCGCGTCTATTACAACGCCCAAATCCTCCTCCGGCTGATCAACAATCTGCTCGATCTGAATCGGATGGAAGCGGGACAGATGCCGGTGGAGTCTGAAACCATCTTTCTCGCCGACGTGGTCGGCGCGATCGTCGAGAACTTGAGGCCGATGGGAGAGGAAAAAGGACTCAAGGTCGAGTTCATTAATGAAGACGGCCCCCTTCCGATCCATTCCGATTCGAAGAAAGTGGAGCAAATCGTCATGAACTTGATTTCTAATTCGATCAAATTCACCGACCGCGGTTCGGTGACGGTCCGGCTCAAGGATCTTTCGGCGGAAGCGTCCGCGGCCATCGACATCTCCGACACCGGCATCGGCATCGCCGAAGAAAATCTGCCGCGCCTCTTTGAGCCGTTCTACCAGGCCGATCCTTCCGACACCCGCTCCTATGAGGGATCGGGATTGGGACTCTCCATTGTCAAAAAGTTTACCGAGCTGCTTGGGGGGGCGATTCGGGTCTCCAGCAAGGTGGGGGTGGGAACCACTTTCACCATTTGCTTTCCGTATGAGATGCCCACTTGAGATCTCGCCCAGGTTAGGGTATTCTCATCCCCATGACGCCTAAAAAAAATCTCACGCCGCCCGGCCCGCCGGGAAAACCGCTGGTCGGCCATCTCTTTCCGTTTCGCAAGGACCCGATCGGCTTCCTCATGAAGGTCGCCCGCGAGCATGGGGACATCGCCTATTTTAAACTCGGATCTCAGCCGATTTTTCTTCTCAGTCATCCCGATCTGATCAAAAACGTCCTCACAGTCGATCATCGCAACTTCATCAAGGGAAGAGGTCTCCAATGGGCGAAGCGGTTGCTCGGCGAGGGGCTTCTCACCAGCGAAGGGGAGTTCCACCGCCGCCAGCGGCGAATCGCGCAGCCGGCCTTCCACCGCCAACGAATCGCCGCCTACGGAGAGGTGATGACCCGCTATGCCGCCCGGACGCGGGATCAGTGGCGGGAAGGAAAGCCGATCGACGTGCTGGAAGAGATGATGCACCTGACGATGATGGTGGCGGCCAAGACCCTCTTCGATACCGAGGCGGAGGGGCAGGCGAAGGAGATCGGGGAGGCGCTGTCGGTCTCAGTCGAGTTCTTCAACCGATTCACCCTCCCCTTTGCCGATCTGATGGCCGATCTTCCGTTTCCGAGCACCCTTCGGTTCCGGCGGGCGAAGCGCCTTCTGGACGAGACGATCTACCGGATGATCGCGGAGCGGCGGGCGAGCGGGGTGGAACGGGGCGATCTGCTCTCGATGCTGCTGCATGCAAAAGATGAAGAAGGGACCGGAGGGATGACCGACGAGCAGCTTCGCGATGAAGCGATGACGATTTTTTTGGCCGGGCATGAGACGACCGCCAATGCATTGACCTGGACCTGGTATCTGCTGTCGCAGCATCCCGATGTGGAGGCGCGTCTGCATGCGGAGGTCGACGCGCTCGGAGGAAGGATGCCGACGATCGATGATCTGCCGAAGTTAACTTATACTGAAAAAGTGATGGCGGAGTCAATGCGGCTTTATCCCCCCGCCTGGCTGGTCGGCTATCGGGCGATCGAAGCCTATCCGGTCGGTCAATATGTGGTGCCGGCAAAAGGGATCATCTTGATGAGCCAGTATGTGATGCATCATGATCCGCGCTATTTCCCCGATCCGCTTCGGTTCGATCCGGAGCGTTGGGCGCCGGAGCGCAAGGCGTCCCGTCCCAAATTTTCCTATTTCCCTTTCGGCGGCGGTCCCCGCGTTTGCATTGGGGAGTCGTTTGCATGGATGGAGGGGATCTTGGTGATCGCGACCCTGGCGCAGCGGTGGCGGCTGCGGATGATCCCCGGACAACAGGTCCGCCTTCAACCTTTGATTACGTTGCGGCCGAAGGATGGGTTGTATATGACGGCGGAGCAGAGGGGACGTTAACGGTCGGCAATTTTGCTTGGAGTGGAGCGTTGCTTCAGCCCTCCTGCGATGTACTGCTCCGGTTCTTCTATAACATTCTTCTCCCCTCTTCTTTTTGGTTCTTTAATTTCCTACTCGAATGGGGTTTCACCCCAAGCCCCACCGCGGGGGTTGCTTGCCCAACCCCCTTCGGCTTCCCAAGGGACACCAAGGGGAGCAAGCCCCCTTGGAACCCCCGACGGTCGAACTCGGCGCGA
>SCUR01000371.1 GCA_004297235.1 Candidatus Manganitrophaceae bacterium
GCTCATTGCGCTCGGTTCCGAATCGCTGACCTCCCGGGCGCAGATTCGTCTCCACCTTCTGAAGGGGGTCGTTTTCGGAAAGCAGCAGCGTTTTGAAGAGGCCCGCGCCGAGTTCCAAAAGGTGGTGCAGATCGATCCTCAGCTCAAGGTGGGGTATCTGAATTTGGCATTGGCCCATTTAAAATTGAAAGATCAATATGCCGCGGCCGATGCCTTTAAGAAAGCGCTGGAGATCGATCCGAAGGATCGGGCGATCCGGGTCCGACTTGCCGGCATCTATGAGGATCTGGGGCGTCCCTATGACGCCCTCGACCTCTATCAGGGGATTCTGGAGGAGGGGGGGGAAGAGCCGTTCCTTCAAGAGGTCGAGGAGCGAATCAACCTTCTCTTCGGGACGATCTCCTTCTCCTATCAGGTCACGTACGACAGCAACATCAATCTGACGCAAAACGCGTTTTCCGATCTGAAGTCGGACATCATCTCCCAGTACCAGCGCTTTTTCCTCTTCGGGGAGGGATGGCGGAGCGGATTTCGTCTGACCCCGTCGATGACGATGTTTCATCGAAGCCAGGTCTCCATCTTGGGGACGCAGCTCGGTCTTTTCGTCGATCGGAGGGGCGGGTATCAAAGCGGCGTCTCGCTCGGTTATAATCTGCGCGTCGGATTTTTCGAAGGATCGCTCTCCGATCGGTCGCAGGAGCTCTCCGTCGACGGGTTCGGGCCGGCCGGCGTCTCATCGACCTTCACCGGCTCGCTCCGTCTGCGATATGCCGACTCGGTCGTCAACGATATCTATGACGGCATTCAGCCGTCGGTTTCGGCCAGCCTTGCGACCGACGGCATTCTGGGGGGACGGGTCACCCTTTCCGGCGCGGTCTATGCCAATTTGAATACGAAGGAGGTCGGGAATAGCCCGGATCAGAAAGGGGACGATTACGCCTATGTCGGCGCATCCCCCACCCTCTCGTTCGACCGCCCCTTGGTCCAAGGGGTTAATTTAAATCTGTCCTATGGCTATTCGCTTCAAAGTTACCTCCATCCCGATTCGGAGCTGAAAAAGAGGCGGGTCAATCAAGGCCATTCGATCAACGCGGGGGTCACCGTCGGATTGGAGCGGGGGCTTCAGGTCTATCTGCGGGGGACTTGGCTGACCAACCGGTCGAACCTCAGCGGCATTGCCCCGGAGCTGGAGCAGGTCCTGACGTCGGAGAAGACCAACTCTCTGGGCGATTATACCAAGTGGCTCGGGACCTTCGGCATCCGGCTTCTCTTTTAGTGAGGAAGGAAATGAATTCAAACCGATCTTCAGGGCGGCACGGGCGTTTCCAGGGTTGGCGCATCGGACTGCTCCTGATGCTCCTCGCCGCCTGCAGCGGCGGAACCCAGGAGAACCATCATCCGCTCCTCGCCTCCAATTGGGGGGGGACCGCCGGGGGACCGATCGCGGGGCGGCTGGAGGTCCAGGTCTTCGACGACACCACCCGGTTTCCTTATCCGGGGCTTCTCGTCTCGCTCGGGGGATCGGGGAAGGTGACCGCCAGGACCAATAATCAGGGGATCGCCCTCTTTAACGGGGTGAGCGGTCCGCAGGACATCCATGTCTATGCCTGCGCGGGATGCGACGCCGAGGCGAGCAATCCGACGATTCCGCTCCTTTATCAAATCGCTTCCTTGTATCAGGTGAATGCGAGCCAGGTCTCCATCCCGATCATCCCGGGCGAGCCGGCGTTCTCGGAGGGGACCTTTCAGGGGAAGGTCTTCGACGTCGCGCGGGACGAAACGGCTTATCTCGCCGCCCTCGATGAGCTGGGGAGATTTAGAATTCAAGGTCCGCTCGGCTCCACCGTTTTCCAGTGGGTGAGCGCCGAGTCGGCGCCCGACGCGCCCGCCCCCACCGATTTGACCTTCGTTTATACGAGAGACCTGGACGAATGGGCGGCCCTCGATCCGGCCGCCGGAAACCAGGGATTCAACCAGGTCGCGCTGGTGGGAAAGGCGATCAACGGGTCGAAACAGGCGCAAGCCGGCATCCGGGTGAGCGCCCGATACTTTCTGGGGATCGACGCCGGGCGCGCCTACTATTTCAACGAAGCGGGGCAGATCGATCCCGCCCTCGATGCCACCACGGGAGACGGCCGGTTCCTTTTCCTTCGGCTCGCCCCGAATAATGATCTTTTCCTTTCGGCGGAGCAGCTCGGGGTCGGCGTCGGCGCCCGATACGTCCATATTGCGGCCGGGGGAACGACCCTTTTTACACTGCCGGTTCTCCCCATTGTCGAACGGAGCGTCGATCTCTCCGGCCGGGTGGTGGTCTACCGGCCCGATTTTCAGGAGGAGGAGCGCCGGGGACCGCTTTCGAGCCGGAACGTCGGGGTCGAAGAGGTGATCATCAATTTTTCCGGAGATCCGATCGAGCAAAGCCTTACGGCCGACAGCGGGCCGGAGATCGGCGGAAGCTATCGAACCCAAGGCCACCTTCTTCCGAACAGCCGGTATATCGCGGTGATCCTGGCCGGGCGAAATTTCCGGCAAACCTATCAAGAGCTGCGGTTCAATACCCGATCCAAGACGAATTACCCGTTGGCGGTGGTGACGTTGAATCAATTGGTCGAAATGATTCGACAGGCGAAGGGGGACAATACCAGCGGCGTGGCGCCCGAGACGGCGGAGATCCTCGTCCGGATGGTCGAGCCGGATCAGAACGGGCGGATCGATCCGAACGGAGATCCGATCGTCGCGCCGGTCACGGGGGCCAAAATCTCCGTCGTGAACGAATCGGGCGTGGAGGTTTCAAACCGGGTCTATTTGAATGACGGGGGAACGGTCGATCTCTGTCCCACCGGCGTGACCTCCTGTACGCGGACCGAGACAAGCGTTTCGGGAGGATTTCTGGCGTTTGATCTGGCGCCGGGGGTGTACACGGTGATTGCCGTCGACGCGAACGGGAAGACGATCGGCCGGCAGAGTCTTCCGGTCTATAAAAACGGCATTCATTTGGTGGAGCTGGTGAAAACGCCCGGAGAGATCCAACTCGGGACGGTCCATGATGTCGGCGGAAATGCGGTCCCCTCGATTGCGCTCTCGCTGGTCGGGGGGAGGCCCGACTGTCTCCAGTTGGAGGGCTGCGCCCTTTCGGCGGCCGGAGCGTACTCCGTTCGAATCGATCAGCGGACCGGCGGCGGCGATTATTCCATCCCGGTCTCCGGGTCCAAACGGTCGTTGGGGCTGTCGGCTTTCCGCGTCTCTCCCGACGGCTCCTTGAACAATCTTACGTTCCGCGCCGGCTTGGGGCCGCTGAGCGCGGGGGGGCGTCTCTCCAATGACATTTTCTTTGCCCCCTCTCCGACGTTGGTCGAGACGACCGGATCGATTACCCTTCCCCCCAACTTCGCCCCGTCCGATCTGCGCGCGGTGCTGATCGGAGCGGTCGCTTCCCGCGGCGAGGCCTTCGTCGGAACCGATCCGGCGATCTTTCCGGGAAAGGCGACCCCAGGCTTCCGGGCCCTCTCCCTTCGGGCCGAAGGGGCGCTTTCCTATTTCGCCATGGCGATCGCTCGGAACAGCCAAGGGGAATCGAGCCAGGTCCACGTCCAGGGTCTTTCCGATATTCCGGCGCGCCAGGATATGACCCTGGCCGATCCGCCCCGTCTGCTGGCCCCGGCTCCCAATGAAGAGATCGTGGTCAAGGTGACGACCGAAACCGAGGGGACCGATCCGACCCTGGTGGTTCTCGACGCCCCGTCGCCGCATCTGGTTTGGGCCCCGGCGGAGGGAGGGCCGGTCGATTTTTACCGGGTGGTCCTCGAAACGACCGATGCAAAGCCGATTTGGGAGGCGTGGGTTCCGGGGAATCAGACCGAAATCGCCTTTCCCGCCTATCCGGAGGGGGGGCCGAAAGGGCTGAACCCCTTTGACTTCCCCGAGGTTCCGGCGGCAGAATGGAAGCCGGTGACCGATAAAGACCCGATCGTCTGGAGAGTGGAGGCGATCCGGGCGGGGGGACTTTCGTTGAATGAATTTACCTTCCGCCAGCTCGCGCAGCAGCGTGTTTCGGTCGCGAGCGCCGAATCGCGTTTTGTTCCAAGGTGGATACACAATAAGGAGAATGCACCATGATCCGGTCTCTTAGGGGAGGAGGCGCCCGTCTTCTTCTCATCGTCGTGATGGGAGGGTTCTTCTTCGGCGGATGCGTGAACAAAGAGCCGAACAAGGAGTCCCTGTTCAAAGGGAACCGCCCTCCGACCGCCAAAGCCGGGCCCGACCAGACCGTTTCGAGCGGAGCGGTCGTCCTGTTGGATGGAAGCGGCAGCGGCGATCCGGACGGCGATGAGATCCGGTATGAGTGGAAAATCATCAGCGTCCCCCGGGGGAGCAATGCGCAGCTCGATACCCCCGCCTCATCGACCACCCAATTCGTCGCCGATACCGACGGGGTCTACCGGATCGAGCTGCAGGTGGTGGAAAACGTCGATCGCAATCTTCCGGAAGGGGCGCCGATCGCCGACGCCGGTTTGACCAGCACGCCGGACGACGTGGTGATCATTGCCGGGTCGCCCGGTCCGTTCGACGATGCCGGGAACAAGCTGATTCTCGACGGATCGCATTTTGCCCTCTCCGCCACGGTGATGGACCTGAAGCAGGTCTCCGACATGACCGCCGAGGGGTGGTTCTGGGTAAACGAAGCGCCGCCGCAAGGGAAGGAGGCGCTGATCATGGGGAAGAAGGATTTCTTCGAGATGGTGATCACCTCCACCTCGGGGGTCCTGTTCCGATTCACCACGCTGAGCGGCGAAGTGACGGTCGGACCGCTCCCATTAACCCTTCAGACCTGGCATCACCTGGCGGCGGTGATCGATCAGAAAGACTCGCCGCCGAGTCGCGCCTATTTGGTGGTGGACGGGAGCGTGATAGCCGGGGTCGATTTCACGGGGGGGTTGAAGGAGAACGCCAACCGGTTCACGATCGGCGGGGGAGAAGGACGAGAATTTCTCATCGGGATGGCCGATGAGGTTCGGGTCACCCAGGACATCCGTTATCCCGAAGCGACATTTGATCCGCCGAAAGAGATCCTGATTCCCGATTCCCCCTTTGTGACGGGGGCCCGGTTTGCGGTCCACGGCCTCTGGCACTTCGACGAGTCTGCCGGCGCCGATCTCTTTTCGGACTTTTCGCTCCGGCAAAACGATCTCTTCCTCGTCGGCAATGTCGGTTTTCAGCCGTTCGGCCGGCTCCGTATCCAGCGGCGGTTCCATACGGTCACTTCGCTGGCGGATGGAAGCCTTTTGGTGGCGGGGGGGCTCGACGACGGCGCCCGGCCGGTGGCCGGCACGGAGCAGATTAAAACCGACGACCAGCTGGCGAGCCTGGCCCCGCTCAACGTCGTAAAGGTGACCGGCGAAGATACGGGAGAAAGAGGAGATGGAACCAAAAAACAGTTCACATTCAACACCGAATTATTCCCCCTGATTAGCGATCCGGGACCGGATCCCTCGCCGGCCGTGACCGGCGATGACCGGCGCGTGGTGATCACCGCCGGCGCGCTGACCGCCACCGACAACGGCCTTGGCGGCTGGACCGGAGATGTCGCCGCGGGTACGATCGACTATCAGACCGGGGCGATCGATCTGACCTTTACGTCCGCTCCCCTCAACACGACACCGATTGTCGCGAATTACTACTACGACCGGCAGAGCGGGGTTTTCCAGCACACCGCGACGAAGCTGAACGACGGCCGGGTCTTGATCGCGGGGGGGGCCGATAAAGATGTGAAGCTCTACGACCGCGGCTTGGTTTTCGACCCGGCTACGCTCAACTCGGTCGTCGATACAAAAAATATGACCCCCCGGCGTTTCCACACGGCGGGGCTCCTTTCGGACGGGAGGGTGATGTTGATCGGAGGGGAGACCGAGTCGAACGGTACGGTGTCGACCCTGCGATCCACAGAGCTGTTTAATCCTGCCGACCTTTCATTTTCGCCCGGACCGCTTCTCTCCACGGCCCGGAAGCTCCACCGGATGATTGAGCTCAAGGAGTGCACCGGAAACAATGCCGACGAGCGGTTTTTGATCGTCGGCGGCTATGGCGATACCAACCGGCCGTTGAATACGGCCGAGATCTACTCCGGCGGCTCGCCCGGCGGGTTTTCCCAAACCGCCGGATCGATGTCGGTGGAGCGGGTCCGGCAGGCCGTGGTCTGTCTCCCGAATCTTCCCAATCTCCCGAGCGGGCGGGTTCTGATCACCGGCGGCATCGATGCGAACGGCCGCATCTTAGACAGCGCCGAGATCTATGATCCGGCGACCGACCTCTTCACCTTGCTTCAGGGCGGAATGAACGTTCCGCGGGCCGAGCATACCGCCACCCTTCTTACGAACAATAAAATTCTGATCACCGGCGGGTTCGATCAGTCGGGCCAGGGGCTTGCCTCGGCTGAGATTTACGACGTCGAGCAGAACCTGTTTATCCCGCTCTCCACTTCGATGGGCCTGGCCCGATTCGGGCATGTCGCCCGGCCCTGGCCGGCGAGCGCGTTTGGGAAAGACGGTGTGCTTCTGATCGGCGGCGGCGATGCGAAGGGAGCGCCGACATCTCTCATCGAGATCTTCTTTCCTTAGAAGCGGGGTGAAGCAAAGAGGAATCGGTGAATTTAGGATGTCATCAATTTCCAATAACAGAAGAAGACGCCGGTCTTCCACGTGCACAGGCCCTTTGCGTTTAATTCCTTCATCGAACGATTCTTCATTGTAGAACCGTCCGTGCCGGTAGTGTCCTCATTTGTGAGTTGCAGATAGTTGAAATGGGGCGTTGCCCCAAGCCCCACCGCGGGGGGTTGCGTGCCCAACCCCCCTTCGGCTTCCCCATGGCAGCGGGGGGACACCCCCCAGCACCCCCACGGTCGCAACTCGCTCAACCACGAGAGTGCATCGTGGATTGCGCTTCGGCAGGCGACCTGATTTGGTAGGTGAAACGTCTATCAAAGTACGCGGGAATATCGCGTCCGCAGGCCGCACACGCGCAGCCTCTTTGCTCTTT
>SCUR01000372.1 GCA_004297235.1 Candidatus Manganitrophaceae bacterium
GTGGTGGTGCCGAGCTTCGATCCGGACTGCCGCGAAACGCGCAACCTCTTACTGAAAATCGGGAAAAAGCTGGGAAGGGCGATTCTCTTCTGCAACGGAGAGCCTGATTTTCTCTTCGTCTCGAAAAATCGCGACCTGCTCTCCCCCTATTTTCAGATCGACCTCCCTTCCGAAAAACAGGCCGATCTCCTGGTAGATAAGGGCCTCTTTTATAAAATGGGGGCGGAGTACGGCTTTCCGATCCCGAGAACCTGGCAGCCGAACGATCCCGCCGAGCTCGAAAGCATCCTTCCGGAAATGACCTTCCCTTGCATCCTCAAGCCGATGCAGCAGGTCTTCTGGAAAACCTCTTCTTTCCAGAAACGATACGGGGTCGGAATGAAGGCGCTTCAGGCGAAAAGCCCGGAGGCGCTCCGGACCCTCTACCGCGATATCTGGTCGCTTCATCCGGGGGTTCTGATCCAAGAGTATATTCCGGGAGGAGACGATCACCTTTATTTTTTCGACGCGTACTTCAACGCCCGTTCGGAACCGGTCGGCTACTTTGTCGCGCGGCGGATTCGAACATACCCGATTCATTGCGGAATCAGCACGCTCGCCGTCACCGTCCATCATCCGGACATTATAAAGGCGGCGTTGCGGGTCCTTCAAGCCATCGAATACCGGGGAGCGGCGCACCTCGACTTTAAGCTCGACAGCAGAGACGGCTCCCCCAAACTCTTCGAGATCAATCCTCGGTTCGGCCTGGCGATCGATCTCGGCGCGCGGGCCGGAATGAACCTCCCCCTGCGGGCCTACTTGGCGCAGATGGAGCGCCCCCCTCATTTCAAAGAGACTTACCGCACAGGCATCAAGTGGATCGACACGAAGAGCGACCTCAAAGCCCTTCAACGCTACCGGGAGACCGAAGAGTGGACCGTTTCCCGATGGCTTCGCTCTCTAAGCGGCCCTAAGATGTTCCGGATCTGGAGTGCGCGCGACCCCGGGCCGGCCCTCACCTCCGCCCGCCGCTTTCTGAAGCGGCAGCTCCGGCGATGGATCACCGCTCCCCGCGCCAAACCGTCATAACCCTGCGCTTAAGGCAAGAGAGAGAACTCCTCCGTCAGATCTTCCCCGCTCAGCGTCACCGGACGGCTTTCAGCCGTCCATCCCTCCGCGGCGGCCTCCAGCGTGTATCGGCCCGCCACATCGGGTCGAAGCGTCGGTCCGAGCGAAGGGGCCTCCGCCGGCAGCGACATCGAATAGCGACCCTTGTCTATCACCAAGTTGATCGAACGGACCTCCACCGTCGGTCCGTCGGGGGGAAAGGTCTGTCGGGCGCGAAGGATTGCCGTGGTCGGCGTGACGCTTCCGCGGATCGTCCGGATCGTGGAGGGATTCAGCAGAAAGGGAGCGTCCGCGGCGTTGATCGTGGTCGTTTTCCGGGCGGAGACCGGAACGGATTGAATGACCGATGTCGCCGCATTCTCGGCTGTGAAGACCAGATCGTACGCGCCGGCGGTCGTACTCTGAACAAGGGGCTGGAGGATAAACTTTCCATTCTGATCCGGAAAGGTTGATTTCACCACCCTCCCCTCTTGTTGGACCGCGATGCGGGGGCCGACGAGGGCCGGCCCGCTCGAAAGATTCATTCCGATCACCCCCCGGATCTCCCCGCTGACCTCTTGCGGGATGACCGAGAGGACCGGCTGGAGCCGCGCGGTTCCATTCTCCTTCTGGACCAACGACCGGCACGCGTCGAGATCGAGGACCAGATCGACGCGCTTCCCATCGGCGACATCGAATTCATGAATCAGCTTGATCCCGCCCTGCACCGCGCTCGGAATCTCCAGCGCCGTCTCGGCTCCCCCCGTCGGCGCCGCGGAATTGTTGAGGGGCGACTCGGCGGTGTTCGGAAGGAGAACCAGCCGAAGCTGGGTGTAATGTCCCGGCGCCAGCGGGGTGGTCCCAAGCGGCTCCAGGACGCCGTTGGTCAGAGCGAGCAGATCGATCTTTCGGGGGGGAGATAAAACGATTTCGGCCCAGCCGTCTTCCTCCTCGGAAGCGTTGGCGTTCGGATGAACCCGGACCTTCGAAACCGTTAGATTCACCTGATCGAATCCGCACGCGGGGGCGTCGGTCAACGAGACCGCGAGGGTCGCCGTTTGGTCGCCGCCGCCCCGTCCGCTGCCGCACCCGGAAAGAAAAAGAAAAACAATCAACGAGAAAATCAGAGGATTCTTCTTCATTGTCCGTCTCCCTACAAGGGGATCGCGCCGAGCGCTCTTCCCATCCCGTCGGAGAAAACAAGCAAGAATTCGGCCACCCGCTACAGGAGAGGATAGCCGAGCCGCCGGAGGCCGGCGGTGATGTCGCGATTGTGATCGGGCCCGCGCGTTTCAAGGGAGAGATCGACTCGGGTCTCCGTAAGAGGGAGACTCAACGAGAGACGGTCGTGAACGATGTGGACGATATTGGCGCCGAGGCGGCCGATCGCATGGGTGAGGCCGGCCAGCGCTCCCGGCCGATCGGGGATCACGACGGAGAGCCGCAGCAGCCGGCCGGTCCGAACCAAGCCCCGCTCGATGATCCGCTCCAGAAGGGTCACATCGATGTTCCCGCCGCTGACGATCAGGCAGACCGGACCGCGGAGGCCGCGGCCGTGGTTCAAGAGCGCCGCCAGGGGGACCGCCCCGGCCCCTTCGGCGATGATTCGCTTATGCTCCATCAGCAGCAACACCGCCTCGGCAATCTCCTCCTCGCTGACCGGGATGATCTGATCAAGATAGCGCTTCAGGAGCGGCGCGGTGCGCCGGCCCGGCCGCTTCACCGCGATACCGTCGGCCAGGGTCGGCCGGGCCGGCGCAGTGACCCCGATGAGATGAATTTTCGGGTTGATCGCCTTCACCGCCGCCGCCACCCCGCCGGCAAGCCCCCCGCCCCCGATCGGAACGAGGAGGGTCGCGATCTCCGGATGCGCCTCCACAATCTCCAGTCCCAAGGTTCCCTGGCCCGCGATGATCGCATCGTCGTCGAAGGGATGGATCAGAACCTTCCCTTCCGCTTGCTCGATCCGCCGCGCCTCTTGCACCGCCTCATCGAAATTCTTCCCCGCAATCACGATCCGCGCGCCGTAAGAACGGGTCGCCTCCTGTTTTGCGATAGAGGCCCCTTCCGGCATCACGATGGTTGAAGCGATCCGAAGGTTCTTCGCCGCCAGGGCCACCCCCTGTGCGTGATTTCCGGCCGAGGCGGCGATCACCCCCCGCCGCCGTTCCGCCGCCGTCAGGAGAGAGAGACGATTGGTCGCCCCGCGAATCTTAAACGAGCCGGTCTTCTGAAGGTTCTCCAGCTTCAGGTAAACAGGAACGCCGGCTCGCAGGCTGAGCGAGCGAGAGGCGACCAACGGCGTTCGATCGACGGAGGCGGCGATCGCCTCCCGGGCCGACCGGATCTCTTTTAATCCGACAGACATAGTCTTCCTTACAAAAACCTTATTTAAACCGAGGCTCAATGTATCACAGTTTTTTCTTCCATAAAAGCGCTCCCATTCCCATGTAGCTGATTATATTTATGTAGAGGGCTCGTTTCATTGACAGAATGATATAGAGCGATATACTTAAATTCAATTTTCCTGTCCGGCAAGCAGGGATTCCCATCCAATACCGAGACCCGCTTTAAATCAAAACCGTGCCATGGGTATGCCGCGACCTCCCCGCCCTCTCTGAAGAGAAGGGCCGGACCGAGCCTGACAGGATCGTTTCGTTAATCCAACGATGGACGGAAGATCCTTCCGTTCCTTGCAAACCGGTACGACGGCAGGAGAATCATCACCATGGGAAAACCCCTTCGGGTTTTATTCATCGAAGATTCGGAAGAAGACGTGCTGTTGTTGGCGCGCGAACTTCAGCGCGGCGGCTACGATCTGATCTTCGATCGCGTCGACACCGGGGCGGCCATGCGCGCCGCCTTGAAAAAACAGAGCTGGGACCTCACCATCACCGATTACAACATGCCCCAATTCAGCGCCCCGGACGTCCTGTCCATTTTAAAAGAAAGCGGAACCGATCTTCCCTGCATCATCGTAACCGGCTCGCAAGGGGAGGAAACCGCCGTGGCAACGATGAAAGCCGGGGCGAATGATTTTATCCTGAAGGGAAATCTGTCCCGCCTGGTTCCGGCGGTCGCGCGGGAGCTGCGGGACGCGGAGCTGCGGCAGGAACAAAGAAGGACAGAGCGGGCCATTCAACACCTTGCCTATTACGACACCCTGACCGACCTTCCCAACCGGACCCTTCTTCAAGACCGCCTTCAGCAGGCGATCCTCTCGGCGCGGCGCGACGGAAAATCGCTCGCCCTCCTCGTCATGGACCTCGATCGGTTTAAAGAGATCAATAACGTTCTCGGCCATCACTACGGCGATCTGGTGTTGCAGCAGGTCGGACCGCGCCTTCGCGAAGTCCTTCGGGAATCCGATACGGTCTCCCGGCTGGGGGGAGATGAATTCGCCCTCCTCCTCCTTTCGATCGGCGCGGAAGGGGCCGTTCTCACCGCACAAAAAATTCTGAAACATTTCTTAAACCCCTTCGTCGTCGACTGTCTGTCGCTGGAGGTCGGGACCAGCATCGGCATCGCCCTCTTCCCCGATCATGGAGAGGACGCCAACAACCTCATGCGCCGGGCCGACATGGCGATGTATGCGGCAAAACAAGAGAACGCGGGGTACGCGATCTACTCCCCCCAACACGAGAAACATAACTCAAGTCACCTGATTTTAATGGGCGACCTTCGCCACGCCATCGATCGAAACGAGTTCTTTCTTGCCTATCAGCCGAAGATTGACCTTCAAACCGGTTCGATCATCGGCGTGGAGGCGCTGGTCCGATGGCAACACCCCTCCCGCGGCCTCATCTCTCCCGACCAATTCATCTCCCTCTCCGAGCAGGGGGGGCTGATCAAGCCGCTGACCCTCTGGGTTCTCAACGCCGCATTGATGCAATGCCGCGCCTGGCACCAGGCGGGGCTGCGCCTCTCGGTCGCGGTCAATCTTTCCGCCCGAAATTTATTGGATCCCCAACTCTCCGATCAGATCGCCCGCCTGCTTCAAACTTGCGAACTGGAACCGCAATGGCTCCATCTGGAGATCACCGAAAGCGTCATCATGGCCGACCCGGCTCGGGCCATGGAGATCCTCAATCAATTGAGCAAAATGGGAATTCGCCTGTCGATCGACGACTTCGGCACCGGCTACTCTTCGCTCGGGTATCTCAAAAAACTTCCGGTCGATGAGATCAAGATCGATAAATCGTTCGTAAAAGAGATGTCGGTCGAGGAAGACGATGCAATGATCGTCCGCTCGACCATCGATCTGGCCCACAATCTCGGCCTGAAGGTCGTTGCCGAGGGGGTGGAGAATCGAGAGATCCTGGACCGGCTGATCGTCCTGGGTTGCGACGCGGCGCAGGGATATTACATGAGCCGGCCGATCTCACCCGCCGACCTCCTCGGCTGGTTGAATCACTCCCCCTGGGGCCTGAAAGCCTCCAAGGAGGAGAAAGCGGGAGCCCCATAACACTCGGGACCCTCCCTCCATTCTTCTCAAGAGAATCGCCCCCTCCATATAAGTGCTCTCGAAGCCCCTTCTTCTCCTTCTCAGCCCGATCAGTAGGTATTTTTTCATTTGAATTAGGGCCGTTTCCCAATGGCGTTAAAAACCGGATCTGATAGGCTTGCAAACCGATAAGGCGGAACCGGCGAAATGAGGTTCGTTTGAAGAAAATCAAAGTACTCATCGTCGAAGAGTACGAAGGAATCATTCAAGTCTTCCGGCGCTTGTTACGGACCGCGCCGGAGATTGAAATTGTTTGGGAGGCCCGCAGCGAAGTGGAAGCAATCACGGCTCTGGAGATGTTCAAGCCCGACATTATCCTCATCAACGCCTCCTCGTCGTCGCGACAGGCGACAAAGAAATGGAAGGAATTCAAGACGCAAGCGCCGGAGAGCCGATTGGTGGTGCTGACGATTCCCGAGAATTCAAACCAGGTCAGGCAGGCCAAGGCGCTCGGCGTCACCTTCCTGGCCAAAGAGGAGACGGTCCGCGCCCTGGTGCCGACCATTCGCCACCTCGTTGAAACCTCATCCATGGAGAAATGCACCCCACGATGATTCAGATGATTCAATTGACGACTCCATCAACCGTTCAATCAATGCTTCAATCAACGACGTCATTTTTCCCCCCCGACTATCTCGTTCAAAAAAAGCGACTCACCCCCGTGAAAGGCGTTTCTTCTCGCTGAGAAGGGACGCCTCATCAGAAACGGACCTCTCTGTCTAACTGGGAGAGAGGCTGCCACCTCGATCAAGACTGAAACGCGCATTTCCAATGCGGCGCATTTCGGCTTGAAATCGATCATCATCGACGCAGCAAGGAGGAGACATGGAAAAAAAGAAGCGTTTTTCGCCCGCAATGGCCGCGCAAATTTTATTTCAGCTTTTTATCGCCCTCATCGCCACGGCCGTCGCGGCCAATGCCATGACCGTTTGGACCGATCATGCGATTGTGAAGGTCCGTCCGAACACCCCCGCAAAAACCGATCAGGCTTCCGCAAATCTGAAGGGGGCGCGAAACGAGTTCGAGTCGTTTCAATTGATCGTCACGGCGGACAGCGGCGCCCTCTCCGGCGTCGATGTCACGGTGAGCGATTTCACCGACAACCACGGCCATACGATTCCGTCCGGCAACGTCATGATCTACAAAGAGGCTTACATCAACGTGACCACCCCTTCGACCATTCAAGGGGCGGCCGGAGAGTGGCCCGATGCGCTCATTCCGAAGAAGGACGAGTATTTCGGCGAGGTTCGCAACGCCTTCCCCCTGGCCGTCGGGGCCGGAAGAAACCAGCCGGTCTGGATTGAGATCTACATTCCTTCCACGACCGCGGCCGGCGTGTATACCGGCTCGGCGACCGTGACCGCCGCCGGCCAGAATCCGGTGGTCGTTCCGATCCAGCTCACCGTCTGGGACTTCACCCTTCCGTCGGTTTCCTCGATTAAATCGGCCTACTCCATCGACCACCGGCTTCTCACCCTCGGCCACGGCCTCTCCGGTGCGACCTCGGTAGAGCTCAGCCAGCTTTATGTCAAAGCGAACCTCCTGCATCGGATTTCCGACAACTACCTCCTCGCGCCGCAGACGTTGGGGGGGCTGACCGGCGGGAAAATCAATTGGGAACCGTTCGACAGCGCCTTCGGTCCATTCTTGGACGGCACCGTTTCGTTGCCGGGAGGAAAGCTTCCCGGAAATAAGCTGACCAGCGTCCAGCTGCGCGATTACGATCATCAGGAAGATATTCCTTATCTTCGGGATTATGCGGCGCACTTCAAAGCAAAGGGATGGTTCGACCGGC
>SCUR01000373.1 GCA_004297235.1 Candidatus Manganitrophaceae bacterium
CATCGTAAAAATATAGGGACTCTTCAACCCGTCCGCCATCGTGTAGCTCTGAAGCGCGGCGCCGGTTCGGCGGGCGACTTTGATAATGCCTTCCGAAGTCCCGACCCAGAGCGCGTCGCCGTCCGCCAGAAGGGAGCGGACATAACTTCCCTCCCCGGTACTGAAGCTTCCGTTCAGAAAATAGGGGCCGCCTCTCCCGTGGGGTGAGAGGCCGGGAGAAACCGGGGGAGCGTTCTGTCTCTCCTCCGAGGGAGGGGTTCTCTGATTGATCTGATTCGGATCGGTCCGGCAGCCGGCGGAAGAGAGAAGAAAGAGGGCAGCCAAAAGGAAGAGACCGAAGGACCCCTTCATCTTAAAGCGATTCCTCGGGGGGAGTTTTTTTCTCCTCGTCGAGCTTGGAGAGAACTTCCTCCAGATGGAACAGCCTTCGGGTGGCTTCTAAAATCATGTTGCCGTTGGTCGAGTTGGCCTCTTCCTTCAAAACCGTCAAGGGGTTGTGCAACAGCTTGTTCACGATGGAGCTGGTCAGGCTCTCCAGCGCCTCCCGCTGGGCCGGGGTCAGGGGCCCGAGCTTCCCAAGGATTTTTTCGATCTCCGCCTGGCGGATCTCTTCGGCCCGGTCTCTCAAGGCCACGATCATCGGAACGGCATCGAGCGATTTGAACCAGCGGGAGAAGCGCTCGATTTCCTCGTCGATGATCTGGTCCGCTTTAAGGGCCTCCCGCTCCCGCGCGCGGAGGTTCGTCTCCACGGCCATCTGCAGATCGTCGATATCGTAGAGAAAGACGTTGTCCAGCTTGTTGATTGCCGGGTCGATGTTTCTCGGCACGGAGATATCGATGAAGAAGATCGGCCGGTTCCGGCGGATCGCGATCACCTTCGAGACCTCTTCGACGCGGATTAGATAATGAGGGGCCCCGGTGGAGCAGAGGACGATGTCCGATTCGGCCATCTGCGCCACATAGTCTTCGAATTTCACCGGAACGCCGTTGAACTCTTTGGCCAGCTCCAGGGAGCGCTCATAGCTGCGGTTGGCGATGGCGATCGATTGCACGCCGTTGCCGACGAAGTGACGCGCCGCCAGCTCGGCCATCTCGCCGGCGCCGATCAGAAGGGCCGATTTCTGGTCGAGCTTCCCGAAGATCTTCTTCGCCAACTCGACCGCCGCGAAGCTGATCGAGACGGCATTTTCGGAGATTTTTGTTTCGGTCCGGACCCGTTTTGCGACCGAGATCGCCTTTTTGAACACCTTGTTCAGGACGACGCCGGTGGTCTTATGGAGGATCGCCTGATCAAACGCCTCTTTGATTTGGCCTAAGATTTGAGGCTCTCCGATAATCATCGAGTCGAGGCTGGAGGCGACGCGGAAGAGATGACGCAGGCCGTCCCCGGCGGCGTACATGTAGAGACAAGGGGTGAGAACGTCGGGGGAAATGTCCGGCTGGTAATGGACCAAGAAGTTCTTGATCGCTTCGAAGCCTTTCGCCGTTTCCTTGACCATGGCGCAGACCTCCACCCGATTGCAGGTGGATAAAATCAGACCTTCCTCGATGATGGGGTCGGATTTCAATCGATAGAGGGCCTCTCCGAGCTGTTTTTCGGAGATCGAAAAGCGCTCTCGGATTTCGACCGGCGCCGTTCGATGATTGAGACCGACGATCACAATATTCATGAGGTTTTCTTCCGTTGCGCCGTCTTCAAGAGAATCAGAGGAAGCGATCCGGCGTTTAAGCCAAGGTGACGAAAATAAAAACGACCCCCACAAAGCCGATGATCGCCAGATGGGCGGCTTTCTTCGCCCTCCATCCGATGGTAATCCGGCCGTGAAGGACGATCAAGTAAAAAAGCCAGGTTCCTAAAGAGAGCGCCTGTTTCGAGTTGTTCTCGATCCAAAACGAACCTAAAGAATACTGCGCCCAAAGGGCCCCCGATATGATCCCGAGGGTCAGAAGAGGAAATCCGAGCAGAATGGCCTTCTTGTTCCACTCATCCAGCAGATCGAGAGAGGGAAGCTTATAGTAAAGCGAATTAAATTGTTTGGATTTGAGAAAACTTTCCTGGAGAAGATACATAATCCCGGCGATGAATGCAATTGCAAAGGCGACGATGCCGAGCAGGGAAAGGGTGGTGTGAATTCCGAACCAGATGGTCTTCAGGGTCGGGTCGAGTGTGCGAATTTCATTCGGAAGGGCGGCCGCCGAGACGAGCGAGAGAAAGGCGAGCGGGAGAATAAACGACCCGAGGACGTCGACCCCGTAACGGAACTCCACCAAAAAAAAGGCCAGCACAATCGCCCAGGAAAAAAAGGAGATCGCTTCGTGCAGATTGGTGAAGGGAATATACCCGGCCTCTCTAATTCGGGTGACGAGGGCGATGGTATGGAAGATAAATCCGGCGCCGGTGATCCAGACGGCGAGCTTTTGGCTCCAGAGCGACCGGGTCGAGGCGCGGCCCGGTTCCGAAGCCCCGAAAAAAGGGCTCTTGGCCGTGCGTTCTCCTTTTCGATCCCAAAGATTGAAC
>SCUR01000374.1 GCA_004297235.1 Candidatus Manganitrophaceae bacterium
CATCTCTTTGAGCACGTCGTGCTTGATCTCCGAAGGAAGATGCGGGAGAAAACGGATCGAGAGAACACAGTCGACGCTTTTATCCCGCAGGGGAAGCCGCTCCGCGTCGCATCGAAGATGTCCGAGGACCCCTGCATTTCCTTCCAACTTCTCTTGCGAACAGGCCATCATCTCGGCCGAAATATCGGCGCCGATCCAATGATGACCCAGACCGGAGACAAATTCCCCGAACCGCCCGGTCCCGCAAGGGATGTCGATGATCGTGCTGCGGGACGGCAGAAAGGAGAGCGCCTTGGCGAGGGTGGCATGGGTCTGCCTGTTTTTCAGCTGTCCCCAGAGAGATTGATACCGGGCTTCATCATAGTGGCCCGCCACCGACTTATTTTGATAACGCTTCTTTGCCCTATACTGATCCACTTCCTCTCCCTTCAGGAGGAGGCTGCGCCCCTCCCTTTCGTTGAATGGCAAATCGATTGATCTTTCCGATAAACTCTTTGCGATCCGCGCTCAGCGTCGGCGATGCCGCCATATATATTTTAATGAACCGGAAAGCATCCCGCCTGGAAACAATCCCAAGGAAGGAACAGAGGAGGCTCCCCAGATCCTCCACCCGCCGCGACAGCGAAACGCTTCTCGAAATTCGAACCGACTCTAAATCAACAAATGCCAACCCCATCCCGCCTTGAGTCGGATAGGCGAGCACGTTGCTCGCCTTTAAATCGCCGTAAAAGACACCGTTCTGATGCAGCGTGGCCAGCGCCGCCGCCAAGGCTTCGAGCAAAACCCCTTTTTCTTTGACAAGCCCTGCATCCGCGCTTTGACGATAAAGACGCTGATAGCGCCGATGGACCGCCTCCGCCGCGGGAAGCTGCTCCACCAGCAGATACGATCGGAGAAGGAACCCCCATCGTTTGGTCTCCAGAAAAGCGATCGGCATCGGGGTCGGAAGGCCGTGCCGGATCAAGATCTCACCGGCCCGCCACGATTTTCTAGCCCGCGACGGGACAAAAAAATTCCGGAACCACTTCTTTAACCGAACGCGACGGGTAAAGTCATCGACCTTGACGAAGAGCGGCTTTTTGCTACCGCCATATGTCGCTTCGATGGAAAGGTAGAGACGGTCTTCCCGCTCATCCAAGAGCGGGTGTCGATTTTCTTTGATCGCCTCTGGGAGATCACTGAGGAAAGAGAGGAACCGATCCTCATGATAGTCGGCATTCACCACCCCTTGAAGCGACCCCTCCTTCAAGGAGACTGGAACCGACTTCACTTTGGCCGCTCCGCACCCCGCCCGGCCACGATCTCCCGGTAGAGCGCCACCATCTCTTGAACCGTTCTCTCAGGCGGATATTGCTCCGCCTCTTTGCGGGCCGCGCTTCTCATCCGCTCCATCGATGCCGGATCTTTGCGGGCTTCATTATAGAAAGAATTGATCTTCTCCGCAAGCAAAAGCGGGTCGGTCGGGTCTTTCAACAGCGCCCCATTCTCCCCCTCCCGGACGATCTCCGCTCCGCCGCATCCCGCGTTTGTGATCACCGGCAAGCCGCTTGCCATCGCCTCCAGATGCACCTGGCCGAACGGCTCATAGAGGGTTGGGAAGACGAAGAGATCGGCCGCCGCATAATATTCCTCGACGCGAGGCTGCGGTCCCAAAAATCGGACCGACGCCGCC
>SCUR01000375.1 GCA_004297235.1 Candidatus Manganitrophaceae bacterium
CGACCACCTCGATATTCGAGAGGCGCGCAGCGAGCTGATACTGCTCCACCGCGCGGGTAATCTCGATTCCGAATTTGCTCTTCTTCAGCCCGGTGGAGATGTAGGGGTGGGTCTTCGGGTTGATATCGGGATTGACCCGCAGCGCCACCGGCGCTTTGGTCTGAAGCGATTTGGCGACCTCGTCGAGAGCGATCAACTCCTGCGCCGATTCGACGTTGAACATCAAAATTCCGGCCCGAAGGGCCGCCTGCATTTCCTGGCGGGTTTTTCCGACCCCGGCGAAGACCATCTTCTTCGGATCGACCCCCGCGGCCAGCGCCCGATGGAGCTCTCCTTCCGAGACGATATCGATCCCGCCCCCTTCTTTGGCGAAGAGGCGAAGGATGGCGAGGTTCGCATTGGCCTTCATGGCGAAGGCGATCAGGTGCGGAACTTTCGCGAACGCCTTCTGGTAGGCGAGGAAGTGCCGGCGCAGCGTGTTGTGGCTGTAGACATAAAGCGGGGTGCCGACCTTTTCGGCGAGCGCTTCGATCGAGACATCCTCGCAGTAAAGTTTTCCTTTCTTAAAACGAAAATCGTGCATGTTTAAGCCCCAAGATAGGATCTGTTTTTGTAAGGTGATATCCAACCGATGTGGAGACGTCCCGGCGGGACGTCTCTCTACCATCATTATTTTATGTGGCCCTACATTTCTACATCCAGCGCAAGCAGGGCCGGATCGACCGCCTGCTGGAAGGATTTTTTCAGGTTCATGAATTTAACATTCGCCGCCGAGGCGACCCTTCTAATAAACTGAGGATCGGCGAGGGTCGAAAGGGCCGCCGGCGTTGCATGTTGCAGGTGCTCGAAATTAAGGATGATGTCGATCTTCGCACGCTCGGCCGCTTGCAGGATTCGCTTCTTCAGCTCTTTGGCATTTAATCGATCGAGGGTCCCCTCCAGGTTCACCTGGAGCTCTCGAAAGGTCTCTCCCTTGCGCGCTCGAATCTGGAGGCAGCGGTCGATCTTTCCGGAAACTTGTCCCGAAACCTCTTGAACCTTTTCCCGAAGCGAATTCAGGGCATTCGGAATCAAGTTCTCGGTCTCGTAGGTCGGCAGCTTCGCCTGGAGGGTCTGGATCACCTGCGACAGGGGAGAGAGGCTTCCCTTCGGGGCGGTCCGTTTGATGATGCTCCGAAAGGCCATGTTCATCCCCCACCGTGCGAGCAGCCGCTGGTTGGTATAGAAGAGACGCCGCATGATCGAGTCGTGCGAGTAGAACCGGTGATTGGCCCAGAAAAATCCTTCCTGAAGGGCCTCGGCCGACATCCGTTTCGGTTTAAAAACGACATGTTTGCCGTCGTATTTCTCCCATTCATGGTGGAGAATTCTCCCCTCGGCGTTCATCCGGTCGAACAACGGGGTTCCCGGCAGCGGGGTCAGAATATTGAAGTAGGCGAGCTCCATATTGTTTTTGATGAGGAAGTCGACCGTTTTCTCGAAGACCGTTTCATCGTCGTGGTCGAATCCAAAGATCACCCCCGGGTTGAGCATGATCCCGTTGTCGTGAAAACATTTGATCTGCCGCTCGTATTGCTCGACCCGATTAAACGGCTTGTTCGTCTCGTCGATGCTCTCCTCGAAGATCGACTCCATCCCGACGAACATCGCGACGCAACCCGACTCGGCGGCCAGCTTGACCATGTCGGGCTCGTCTCCGAGAAAGAGGGTGCACTGCGCCCCCCACTTGATGTCGAGCGCTTTCAGCGCCGTCCAGAGCTCCTTGCAATAGGTCCGGTTCGAGTTATGGAGATCGTCGACGAAGGCGAAGAAGGTTCCATCTTCCAGCCCGGAGTAGAATCGGAGCGAGGTTTTAAAGCGCTCGAAGATCGGTCCCTTCAGCATTTTGTCGACGATCTTGCTCTGCCGCCACTCCTTCACCCGCTGCATTTCGGCGATCACCTCCGGGACCGGCCGCCGCCGGGTCGTCTTCCCGTTGAACGGGGAGACGGAGCAGAACTCGCACTCAAAGTGACAGCCGCGCGTCGTCATCAAACACTGCCCGGTCATGTAGGCGTCTTGCTTTAGCAGCTCCAGCCGGGTGGGGCGATACCCCTCCATCGCCGGAAAGCTTTCCATCCGGTAGAATTTCTGAAGCTTTCCCTCCTCGAAATCTTGAAGAAGCTTCGGCCAGAGATCCTCCGCCTCGCCGATTACGACGCTGTCGGCATAGCGGGCCGCTTCTTCCGGCATATAGCTCGGATGGACCCCTCCGAGGACGACGGTGATCCCGCGGGCCCGGAAGCGCTTGGAGATTTCATAAGCGCGGGGGGCGTAGCAGGTCATCGCCGAGATGCCGACCAGATCGACCTGAGCGTTGTAATCGATGACATCGACGCTCTCATCGACGATTTGAATGTCCCAATGAGCAGGCGTATAGGCGGCCAGGCTCGGAAGGCTCAGCTTCGGAAACCAGAGCACCTGCCGTTCTCTGGGGGCCATTCGGTAGACGTTGTTCTCGGGATACGGTTCGATGAACAAGATTTTTCTGCGCTGCTTTGCAATCGGCTTTTTATTTGCGGATTTTCCAAGTTGTATGAGCTGCATGGTTCCTCCTCGCGTATCGCTTCAGTCAGACACAGGCGGATGAGATGGGTTGGATTCCGGGTCGCTCTTTAGGGTCGATCGCTCTTGGCCGGGTGGTTCATCCGGCGCAACAGGATTCCCCTTTCTACCACACGCTGTTAGGAATAGAAAGCAAATGAGATAGACCAAAACGTAGTATAACGACTTTCGAGTCACTGTTCAAATCATTATTTTTAGAGGATTTTGAAGGCCCGTTACGCTTTCAGCTTTCGTTTGATCTTTCGAATCTCCGCCTCGATCGACTGGGGAGCGGTTCCCCCGGGTCCCCGCTTCCGCTGCAGCGCGCCGGCCAAGGAAAAACAGTCGATCACATCTCCCTCGAAAAGGGGGGAGAAGGCCTGAAGCTCGGCCGGGGTCCACGCTTCCATCGGCCGTCCCTCTTCAAGGCTCCGGCGGACGATCTTCCCGACCACCTTATGCGCCTGGCGGAAGGGGAGTCCCTTCAGAACGAGATAGTCGGCGAGATCGGTGGCAAGGAGAAATCCTTCCCCCGTCGCTTCCAGCATCCGCTCTTTCTTGAAAGAGACCTGCCGGACCAGATCGGCCAGCAGCCGAAGGGCGCTCTTCACCGTGTCGAGCGCGTTAAAGAGCGGCTCTTTATCCTCCTGAAGATCCCGATTGTAAGAAAGCGGGAGCCCTTTGAGGAGGGTCAGCAGGGCGAGGAGCGATCCATAAACGCGTCCGGTCTTTCCCCGGATCAACTCCAGCACGTCGGGATTCTTCTTCTGCGGCATCATGCTGCTCCCGGTGCAGAAGCGATCGGGAAGGGCGATGAACCCGAATTCGGAAGAGGCCCAGAGGATCCAGTCCTCCGCCCATCGGGAGAGGTGCATCATCAAAATCGACGCCGCCGAGAGAAACTCCACGATAAAATCGCGATCGCTGACCGTATCGAGGCTGTTGGCGGTCACTTCGGAGAAGCCAAGCGCCCGGGCCACCCCCTCGCGGTCGATCCCGAAGCTGTTTCCCGAAAGGGCCCCGGCGCCGAGCGGCATCTGGTCGAGCCGTTTGAGGCTGTCGATTAGACGGCTGCGATCCCGCTCCAGCATCTCGTAATAGGCGAGCAGCTGGTGCGCCAGCGAGATCGGCTGGGCCCGCTGCAGATGGGTGTAGCCGGGGAGGAGCGTGTCGAGATTCGACTCGGCCTGGACGATCAGGGCGCGCTGAACCGACCGGATCTGTTCGACGACGGTTCGCGTCTCATCCCGAAGATAGAGCCGGAGGTCGAGCGCGATCTGGTCGTTTCGGCTCCGGCCGGTGTGGAGCTTTCCGCCGACCTCTCCGACCTTCTCCGACAGCCGCCGCTCGACATGCATGTGGATGTCTTCGTCGGCGGAGGCGGCTTGGATCAGCTCCCCCTCCGCCGCAATCTCCGCCTCGATCTCTTTGAGGCCGCGGATCAGCGTATCCCGTTCTTCCTCGGTGAGCAGCCCGGCCCGGCCGAGCGCTTCCGTATGGGCGATGCTTCCCTGAATGTCGTATCGATAAAGGCGCCGGTCGAACGAAAACGACGAGGTAAACCGCTCCACCTCCGGATCGGTCGATTCGGTGAACCGGCCTTCCCAGGCCTTTGTAAAAGCAGGTGAGGGGTGAGGAGTCAGGAGTGAGGAGGGAGAAGCGGATTTCTTTTGGCTCCGTGTCTTCTCGGCTCCAGGTCCCTTTTTTTTACTTTTTCTTGCCATGAGGGCCTTTCGATTTCTTTCGACCCATTGCCATCAGCTTCAGCCGAAGGGCGTTGAGGCGGATGAAGCCCTCCGCCTCTTTGGGGATGTAGACGGTGTCTTTCTCGAAGGTCGAGATCTCCTGGCGGTAGAGGGAGCGGGGAGATTTTCGGCCGGCGACGGTGACACTTCCTTTGTAAAGCTTCAGACGCGCCGTTCCGGTGACCCCTTCCTGCGCTTGGTCGATCAGACCTTGGAGCAGCTCCCGCTCCGGCGAGAACCAGTAGCCGTAGTAGACCAGCCGGGCATATTGGGGGATGAGGCTGTCGCGCAGATGGAGGACTTCCCGATCGAGGGTCAGCGACTCGACGGCGCGGTGCGCCGCGTGCAGGAGGGTTCCGCCGGGGGTTTCATAAACGCCGCGCGACTTGATCCCAACATAGCGGTTCTCCACCAGATCGACCCGGCCGACGCCGTGCTCGCCGCCGATCCGGTTGAGCTCGCCGATCAGCTTTGCCGGGGAATATTTTTTCCCGTCGAGGCTGACGGGGTTCCCGTCGACGAATCCGATCTCGATATAGTGCGGCTCGTTCGGCGCTTTTTCGGGAGAGCGGGTGAAGGTAAACATCGATTCGGGCGGCTCCGCCCAGGGGTCTTCGAGGATCCCCCCCTCGTAGCTGACGTGGAACAGATTCCGGTCGATGCTGTAAGGCTTCTCCAAGGTGGCGGTGACCGGAATGCCATGTTGGTGGGAGTAGGCGATGAGCTCCGAACGGGATTTGAATTCCCAGTCGCGCCAGGGGGCGATGATCTCGATCGACGGATCGATCGACAGATAGGTCAGCTCGAATCGAACCTGATCGTTCCCCTTGCCGGTCGCGCCGTGCGAGACGGCATCGGCCCGTTCTTTCTTGGCGACCTCCATCTGCCCTTTGGCGATCAGCGGCCGGGCGATCGAGGTGCCGAGGAGATACGATCCCTCATAGACGGCATTGGCCCGGAGCATCGGGAAGAGATATTCCTTCGCGAAGATCTCCTTCAGATCGGAGATGACGACTTTGCTCGCGCCGGTCTTCTTCGCCTTCTCGGCGACGGCGGCGAGGTCTTCCCCCTGGCCGACGTCGGCGCAGAAAGCGATCACCTCGCACTGATATCGCTCGATCAACCACCGGATGATGACGGAGGTGTCCAATCCCCCCGAATAAGCCAACACCACTTTCTTTATTTTCTTTTCCATCGTCCCTTTCCTAAAAACGGAACCAACCTTCCTTACTCGATTATCCGACCCACCGCTCCAGAATCGCCTCCTGCATCGGGAGGCGGTTGTCGGCCTGATCGAAGATGACCGAGCGGGGTCCTTCCATCACCTCGGCGGTGATCTCCTCTCCGCGGTGGGCGGGGAGACAATGCATGATGAGGACATCGGGGGCCGCCTGCGCCGCCAGCTTTGAATTGATCTGGTACGGCTTGAACTGGCGGGCCCGGATCCGCTTTTCCGTTTCTTGTCCCATCGAGACCCAGACGTCGGTGTAGAGGATGTCGGCCCCCGCCGCCGCCTGGATCGGGTCGTGGATTACCTCGATCTTGCCGCCGCTCTTCCGGGCGACCGATTGTGTTTCTTTCACGATGCCGACGTCGGGCATGAATTTTTTCGGGCAGGCGATCACCACCTTCATCCCGACTTTGGCCCCTCCTTCCATCAAGGAGTGGGCGATGTTGTTGCCGTCGCCGATGTAGGCGAGCTTCAGCCCTTTCAGCTTTCCCCGCTTCTCGAGGATGGTGAGCAGATCGGAGAGGATCTGGCAGGGATGGTGAAGATCGGTCAGGCCGTTGATGATCGGGATCGACGCGTTCCGGGCCCAATCTTCGAGCTTCTCCTGCTCATAGGTCCGGATGACCAGGCCGTCGAGATAGCCCGATAAAACACGCGCGGTGTCGCCGATCGTCTCCCCCCGCTTGATCTGGATGTCGTCGAACGAAAGGAAGATCGGGTGCCCTCCCAGGCGGGTGACCGCCACCTCAAAGGAAACACGCGTCCGCGTCGATGATTTCTCAAAGAGCAGGCCGACCGATCGCCCCGCCAGGGGGAGCGATTCCTTGGCGGCGCGGGAGCGGTTTTTGTAGAATTGCGCCCGGCCGAGGAGCCGCTCAATTTCTTCCGTCGAGATCGGCGCGAGACTCAGCAGATCACGCTTCGGCATCGGAGACCTCCAGAAGGATCCGGCTCAAGATCGTGAGCATCCGGTCGATCTCCGACCGCCGGATTGTAAGCGGGGGAACAAACCGGAGGGTCTGATCGGAGGTTCTGTTCAGAAGAAGTCCCCGTTCCATCGCCTTATTGATCACCTCCAAGGCCGGGAGGGTGAGATCGATCGCCACGATCAAACCGACGCCCCGGACCTCTTTGATCACCGCAGTTTTCCGTTGAAGCTCGGCGAGCCGTTTCATCAGATAATTCCCCTGCTCTCGGACCTTCTTGAGAAAAGCGGGCGCGGCGGCCTGTTTCATCACGGCGACCCCCGCGGCGCAGACGAGCGGGTTGCCGCCGAAGGTGGAGGCATGGCTTCCGGGAGTGAACGACGCCGCCACGTCCACGCTCGCCAGCATCGCCCCGATCGGAACCCCGCCGCCGAGGCCTTTCGCCAGGGTCATGATGTCGGGAGTGATTCCTTCATATTCATAAGCGAAGAGGCGCCCGGTTCGCCCGATGCCGGTCTGGACCTCATCGAGGATGAGCAGAAGGCCGTTCCGGTTGCAGATCTCCCGCACCCGGGCGAGATATCCCTTCGGCGGCACCCGAACCCCTCCCTCCCCTTGGATCGGTTCGAGGAGGATGGCGGCGGTCTGCGGGGTGATCGTCTTTTCGATCGCCTCCGCATCGCCGAAGGGAACATGCTTGAAGCCGGGGAGGAGGGGCTCAAAGCCCTTCTGATATTTTTCCTGGCCGGTCGCCGTCACGGTGGCGAGGGTCCTCCCATGGAAGGAGCCGTGGGCCGCGATGATCTCGAAGCGAGAAGGGTCCCGCTTTTCCTTGGCGAATTTTCGTGCGAGCTTGATCGCCGCTTCGTTCGCCTCCGCGCCGCTGTTGCAGAAGAAGACCTTGTCGGCGAAGGAATGGGTCACCAACAGCTTGGCGAGCTCGATCTGGGGGAGATTGTAGTAGAGGTTCGAGACATGAAGAAGCGTCTCCGCCTGTTTTTGGAGCGCCTTGACGACCCGCGGATCGCAGTGGCCGAGAATGTTGACGGCGACCCCGCCGACGAAATCGAGATAGGCGTTCCCGTCCACATCGACCACCGTGGCCCCTTTCCCCTTTTTTAATACCAGCGGAAAGCGGGCGTAGGTCGCCATGAGGTATTCTTCCCCCTCCTGGATCCACGATGAGGTCGACGAGGCGGTTGATCGTTTTTTCAAGAGACTCCCCCCGAGCGGAAAACTTCTATATAACATAGAGTTCCCATTGGAAGCAATAAAATTGAAGAGAAAGATCGAGGATGTCGAGCGGCTTTCTACCCCGTACGGCTATATCCGGAAGCGGTACGGAACTTGCTCAAATCCCATTCAGGTCCATCGCCGCTCCAGGCGGAGAGGGCTTCTCCGCATCTTCCTTATAGAGAAACAACCGGCTTTGCGGTGGGGCGGGTCTCGTCGGCGATGTAACGGCTTGCAACCTTTTGACAGAATTTTGCGAATTGGACTTTCAACCTGACTGTAGGGAGACGGGGATGAAACGGCATTGGTGCGGAGTGTATGTCCTTTTTTTGATCTTGGGATCGATCGCCGTCGCGGGCGCGCAGACGCCGATCTTCTCGGATGACTTTAACCGGGTCGGAAGCAATCTTGGACCCAACTGGGCCGCGGTGGTCGGAAGCTTTTCAACCGATGGGACGCAGGCGGTTTCTCAAACGGCCCAAAATTGGGCGAAGGTCACCGTCCCGATCGGAACGGACGACTATCAAGTGGAGGCGCAGATCGCCCCGCCGTCCGGGAGCAACTACACCGGCTTGGTGGTCCGGGGAGATGCGAGCTTCTTCTATAAAGACCTGTATGCCGTCCAGATCGACGCGGTTGCGCAGAAGATCAATCTCTATCGCCGGAACGGCGGAACCTGGACCTTTCTTCAAGGCCTGACGGCCCCGGGGGGAATCGTCGCCGGCGCCTTCTACCAGCTCGCGGTCAAGGTCTCCGGGAGCAATCCGGTCCGTCTGGACATTGTCTTTCAGAACGCCCCTCTCTTTACCTACAACGATGCCTCCGCCGGCCGCGTCCTCTCCGGCGCGCCGGGGATTCAGAATTACAACAGCGGGGTGAAGTATGACAACTTCATCGTCACCTCCCTGACCGCCTCCCCCGGCAATCAGCCTCCCGCGGCCACTTTCTCGGCGACCCCTCTCACGGGGACGGCGCCGCTCTCCGTTTCCTTTGATGCCTCGGCTTCCTCCGATCCGGACGGGACCATCGCGACCTATACCTGGAATTTCGGCGACGGGACGACCGGGAGCGGTGTGACCACCGGCCATACCTATCCAAACCCGGGGAATTTTACGGCGACCCTCACGGTGACCGACAACGGCGGGTTGCAGAACAGCACGACGCGGGGGATCGCGGTCCAACCGCCCGCCGGAGGCGGGGAGTCGATCCTCTTCGAAGACAATTTCAATCGGACCGGAATCACTCTGGGAGCGAACTGGCGGCTCGACGGCGGAAGCTTCTCGACCGATGGCGCGGCGGCCGTTTCGGGAACCTCCGCGAACTGGGCGGCGATGACCCTCCCGCTCGGCAGCGCCGACTACGCGGTCGAGTCGATCCTCCTCGTCCCGGCGGGGAGCCTTTACTCCGGGATTGCCGCTCGCGGCAAGAGCAGCTCGGTGAATACCGACAACTACAACCTCCAGATCAGCACCAACGGCACCGTCAACCTCTATCGGCGTAACGCCGGCGTCTGGACCCTCCTCAAATCGGCCGCGGCGCCGGGGGGGATCGTCGCCGGGACTTCCTACAAGTTGAAATTGAAGGTGAGCGGCGCCAATCCGACGAATCTGGAGGCCTCGTTCCAGGATGCCCTTCTCTTCACCTATGCCGACAATTCCACCGGCCAGCTCTTCTCCGGCCAGCCGGGAATCTCCAATTACAATCCCGGGGTGAAGTACGACCAGTTCCGGGTAATCGGCGCGGGGAGCGGCGGCGGCAACCAGAACCCGATTGCCCGGTTCACCTGCACGCCGAACATCGGAACGGTGCCGCTGACGACCACCTGCGACGCCTCGGCCTCCTCCGATCCCGACGGATCGATCGCCGCCTACGCCTGGAATTTCGGCGACGGAACGACCGGGAGCGGCGTGACGGCCGGCCGGTCCTATCAGAATCCCGGCAGCTACACGGTCACCCTCGTCGTCACCGATACCCTGGGCGCCCAGGGGACATCGAGCAGTACGGTGACGGCCAATTCGGCCGGCGGCAGCGGATGGACGATCTCGAAAGTCCCCGGCGATCTTAAAGGGGTCTTCTTCGTCGATCGCAATATCGGCTGGGTCACCGGGATGGACATGGGGATCTTCAAAACGACCAACGGCGGGGCGACCTGGACCAAGCAGACGAACATCATTTGGAAAAGCACCCCGCCGGAGATTCTCCCCGATGTGTACGACGTCTTCTTCCTCAATAGCCAGGTCGGCTGGGCCGCCGGATGGCCGGAATTGATCTTGGCGACGACCGACGGCGGGGCGACCTGGAAGGAGCAAAATCTCAACCGGGTTTACACCGCCGCAACGAACTTCTGCGAGGTCTGGGATGCGGCCAAGACGACCTGCCTTAAAAAGAAGGGGCCGTATATGCGACGCGTCCGCTTTGCCGACGCGTCGAGCGGCTGGGTGGTCGGACGATACGGCTATATCTATCGGACGACCAACGGCGGGACGACCTGGCGGCTGCTGCCGCAGAACTGGCCGATGCCGGTTGCCTGCCCGCCGCGCACCGCCTACACCCCGCACTGGTTCGGGCTCGATGTCCTCAGCGCCAACGAGATCTGGATGGCCGGAGGATGGGACGACGGCAACGGCTGTCCCGGTTGGAACCGGGTAATCGTCCATACGACCGACGGGGGGGCGACCTGGATCTATCAAAACGAGCTGCCGGAATTCGGGGGGCTCGGGGGGAGCGGCCGATATCATGACCTTCATCTCATCGGGAACGCCGGCTGGGCGGTCGGAGAGATCGGGGCGGTCCTGCGGACGAACGACCATGGCGCCACCTGGAAACAGGTGACCCAAACCGGCGCGGGGAGCACCTCCCTCTGGGGAATGGCCTTCCCCGATCCGCAGAACATCTGGATCGTCGGCACCGGGGGCCTCATTCTCCACAGCGGCGACGGCGGCACCTCCTGGGTCAAACAAAACAGCAACACCACCGCGCGATTGGAGCGGATCTGGTTTGTCGATTCCTTTTTCGGCTGGGCGGCGGGTCACCTGGGGGTGATTCCAAAGACAACCAGCGGCGGGGGTTAGGAAGGGCGACCGGGTCTCCGCTCTCTTTGAACCGACTGCTGGGAAGATCGCCGGAGCAATTCCTCCCAGATCGGGCCGGTCTCGTCCCGGAAGAGAAGGTCGGCTTCCCCCGGGAGGATGCGCCAATCGCCGCGATCGATTTCGCTTTGAAGCTGGCCCGGCGCCCATCCGGCATAGCCGGAGTAGATCCGGAAGCGATCTTCGGCGTCGCCGCGCGTAAGGAGCTCGGCCAGCATCCGGATCTGCGGGACGAGATAGACTTTTTCAAAAATAGGGAAGGCCGATTCGGGGGGCGTCTCGGTCCGGAGGAGGGGAATCATCACCTCCCGCTGGACCGGTCCCCCGATGAAGAGGGCCTCCGATCGATTTTCAAAATTTTTCATCGTCGGAAAGGCGCGCGATAGCGATATCTTTGTCGGCCGATTGATGACGACCCCGAGGCTTCCGCCCGGTCCGTGCCGGGTGATCAGCACGACCGTTTTTGAAAAATTCGGATCGATCAGCCGAAGATCGGCGATAAGGAAGACCCCTTTCTCAATCTTTCTCTCTTGTCGTGCGGGGAGGAAGAGCGCTTCTTCGGCGCCGCTTCCGGGCGAGACGGCGGCCATGAAGAGAAGGACGAGCGCCAGAGAGAAATGGAAAGCGATTCCCTCGCGGCCGCCGGTTCTTCTCATGCGGGTTGTTCCGAATTTTTTTAGACGGCCGCTTGCGCGGCGGAGAAACTCTGACTGGCCCATTCCAAGGCCTTCCGATAAAGAGGAGGGATCGTATTCTCATCGATCCGTTTCTCTGCCGCCAGATCCGAGAACTGATTCCAGTTCCCCCGCTCGTAAGAGAGCATCAGCTCGTAAATGTCGCGCAAAGGCCCCTTTTCTCCCATCAGGGCCGATTTGACGTCTCCGGCGATCGGCATATCGGAGAGGATATCCAGGAGCGGCCGATCGACGATGGCGTCGATCAAGGAAAAGATCCCCATCAAGAAAAGGTCCTGCGCGCGTTCGGGAAGGCGCACCGCCGGCGCCAGCAGCTCCAGACAGCGTCCCCTCATAATCGCCTGAAAGACCAATTCGCTCGGTTTGTCCTTCGCCATATTCGACAAAGAGATGAATGAGGCCCATCGCTTGAAGTCGTCTTCTCCTAACATGACCAGGGCATGTTGGATCGAGCGGATCTCGACCCGCCAGCCGAAGAAGGCGGAATTGATGTAGCGGAGAAGTTTATACGATAAGGACATCTCCGTTTTCATGATCTCCTCGACCTTTTGGTAATCGAGGCGAGGCCGGTTGATCTCCTGGAGGATCCGAAGGTAATTCAGCTTGAAGCCGGGAATCTCTTTGCCTGAAATAATGACCGGCTTGCTGAAAAAATAACCTTGGAAATAGGTATATCCCATCTGCATCGCTTCTTGGAGAACCTCGCGGGTTTCCACTTTTTCGGCGGCGAGTTGGATTCCCCGGGGAGCGAACCGTTCGACCAACGCCTTTTGCTCCTTCTTATCCGTCGTCAGGAAATCGACTTTAATAATATCGGCCAGCTCCACGAGCGGCCGGTACCGCTCCTGATCGACGAAGTCGTCGAGCGCGATCAGGTAGCCTGCCTGCTTCAATTTCCGGCAGGCGGCCAACACCTCGGCATCGGGTTCGACCACCTCCAAAATCTCGACGACCGCCATCTCCCGGGGCAGCAGGGCGACATATCCGTTGACGAGCATCTCACGGGTCACGTTGATGAAGGCTTTCCTTCCGCCGGTGATGGTATCGATGCCGAGAATAAAGAAGCTGTCGAGGGCGACTTTGCTGGAGGCATGGTTGAGGTCGGAGTGGTTGAAGAAATTTTCGAGACTGGAACGAAAGAGGAGCTCATAGGCATAGACCTGCTGTTGCCGGTCGAAAATGGGCTGCCGCGCGATGAAGATTTCCAACGCTGTCTCCTCAGGATTGCTTCAAGGGATACCATGGAATCGGAGAAGGGTCAAGCGCAAGGGGGTGAAATCGAGGAGCGACCGAGAGAATCCCCTAATCGGTTTCGATTCTGAAGGCCGGCGGGGAGATCCCTTCGTGCCGGCATTGGGGGCACCGGCTGGGACGGGTGAACTTGCGACGATCGTGAAAAGTGAACCGACACCGATGGCAGACGGCGGGCTCGATGATCAGCCGCTTCGGCGGCCGCACGCTTTTCGACGCATGTTCCAGATGTCCGAGGATCTCTTTTTCCGCCACACGAAGGGTTTGAGACAGGTCGCGCGCGGTCATCGTCCGGGTTTCCAATTCGGCGATGATCTGCCGTCGAACGGTTTCGGAGGCGGGACGGCTGCGTGAGGGGCGATCTCGATGGGACATGGTCATCCTCACGGGGACAGGCCTTACGGCTGAGGAGAGAGGGTGATCGCTTCCGGTTTTCCGAGTAGAAAGCCTTGCGCGAGATGAATCTCCATCTCCTGGACGATGCCCAACTCCTCTTCGGTCTCGATTCCTTCGGCAATGATGCCGGAGTTCTCATGATTTCGGAGGGTCCCGACCAGCTCTTTGAGAAATTGCCGAAACGACTTGGAGGCCACCGCCTGGAGAATGGCCGACCGGTCGATTTTAATATACTCCGGAATGAGCTGGGAAATAAAGGGGAGAGAGATGAAGCCGGCCCCGAAATCGTCCATGGCGAATCTGAATCCGCGCTCTTTCCATTTCCGGGCGATCTGCAGGCGATGGTCGATATTGTGGAGGGCCTCCGATTCGGAGATCTCCAGGACAATTTCGATGTCGGGCGGCTTGGGAATAATGCCGAGCTGATCGAGAAGGGTAAAATCGACATTGATGAACACCCGCTGCAGGCGAAGTCGTTCCGCCTCCTTGAGTTGACAGAGAAAACAGATCCGCTTAAATTCGCTCAGCTGGGCGATCGCGTGATATTTTTTAAAGAGGTCGGAGATGCTCAATCTCCCCAGCGGATCGCGACTAAGCGCCTCATATCCGATGATCCGGCGGGAGGAGATCTCGACCACCGGCTGGAAGACGACTTTCACGGCGCTTTCATCCAGATCGTACTCCTTATCGCCGATATGAATTTTCTCGCCCCCCTTCTTCGCAATGTAGAGAGAGCGGTCGGCCATACTGATCAGCTCATCCACGGTCTGGCCGTGATCGGGATAGAGGGAGACGCCGATGCTGACATCGAGCGGGATGCCGCTCTCGTTTCCAATCTCAAGGACGCCCTCCCGGATCCGATTGGCGGCGGTAAGGACCCCTTCCCGGGTTGTTTTGGAGAGGACCACGACGATTTCGTCCCCCCCCCACCGGAAGATCAGATCGACGCCGCGGGTGGAATTGAGGATGCTGGTCGCCACCGTCTTCAAAACCTTATCCCCGACTTGATGACCGAGGGTGTCGTTGAGCACTTTGAAGAAATCAAGATCGCACATCAAGATCGCCAGGCCGTGATGCTCGCGACGGGCCCGTATGATTTCATCCTCGGTCCGCTGGTCGAAGTAGCGGCGATTGTAAAGGCCGGTGAGCGAGTCCCGGATCGCCTGTTCCTGCAACGCCTTCTCGGTCTGCCGCCGCTCGGTGATATCGCGGAACGTCCAGACTCGACCGACGCTCGTCTCTCCGATCCGTTGCGGCTTGGAGTAGCGCTCGACGACCTTTCCGTCTTTAAACTCCAGGATATCGTAGCTCTCCGCATCGGGTTGGGAATAGAGCTCTCGGACCTTTGCAACAAAGCGCTCGGGCTCTTTCAACTGCTCGACGACATAGTTCACCGCCCGCTCATCGTCTCGGGAATCGACGATGGCGGGGGGAATCCGCCACATTTCGATGAATTTTTGATTGAACGTTCTGATCTTGCCCGCTCGGTCGACCACGAGAAGTCCGTCCGTCGTCGACTCCAACGCGGCCTTCATCAATGATAGGGCGGTTTTGAGCTCCTCCTCCCTCCTCGCTCCGTCGGCCCGTTCGTTTTCCAGGTCTTGATGGGCCGCTTCAAGCGCGCCGGTTTGTTCCGGGACTTTTTCTCCGAGAGGCCGGGTTCCTTCTTTCGTCGTTTCTCCCTCGCGTCTCGCCGCTCCCCAGCGGGCGGAGAGGAGGGCAATCAGGAAGGCTTCGAGGAAAAAGAGGCCTGCGCGGAAAAATTGCCCCGGCACCAAAAGGGGATCGATCGGATAAAGGAAGAAGTCTCTGCCGGCGAGCATCGATAAAAAGGAGGCGAGCAGTCCCGGCCCGATCCCGCCGAACCAGGCGCTGATCATCGCCGTTACAAAGAGGAGAAAGAGGGGGGTTTCCCGACCAAGAAAGGGAATGAGAATGACTTTGAGAGGAAATGAGAAGGCAATGACGGCGAGCGCAAGGCCGTATTGATAGAAGGGATTTTTACGAGTTGTCATCTTCACTGATGTGAAATGGAATACCCCTGGTTTTTTCAAGTATATCGGTTAAACCTATTTCGTCAAGAATTGAAAAGAGAAACGGGT
>SCUR01000376.1 GCA_004297235.1 Candidatus Manganitrophaceae bacterium
AAATCACCTCCTTATACATCAACCCCCCACACTTTCTGCAAGTCATTCTCTTCCTCCTTTTTTACGAGAGGACGATTCTCGGTGAATCTCTCTCGGTTGGCTCGAGCCATGTTTACGCTGCATCAATAAGAAGAGATCCTTTTGAATAGGCATACTCCGATGACGCTTCCGAATATGAATAGGATCTGTCCGGACTTTCCCGGCCGATGGTGCCGATCCAATCTCTCAGCAGCCATCCGACCCTTCCGCTGCACATCGGGCAGAAGGCGATTTCTCGATCGTAGATCTCATCGCAGTCCAGGCAGATTTTGGCTTGTTTAATGTTCATCGCATCTCCTTTCTTTCGCGGTTCGATTCGTATGAGATCGCTCCGTTCCGGCGCTAGTGGCAGGGGCAGAGCTCTTTTATTTTCTTCTTGATCTTGAAGAAGCTGGCCGTTTTCATGATGTAGGCCTCGGAGACCCACCAGAGGTTTTCGTCGTTGTTGAAGTCGTATGCGGACCAGACGACGACCGGAGGCGATGCATTCCCTTCACGGAAGGTCCGTAGAACCTCGCCGCTGTCGATATCCGAGAGGACGGTATCGACCAATACGAGGTCCGGGAATTCCTGTTTGTATTTAATGAAGGCTTTTTCGCCGGAATCGGCCAAGGTGGCCTCATACCCCTCTTCCATCAATTCCGCGCGAAGCAGCTCTCCAATATAATTTTCTTGACTGATGATCAGGACTCTCTTCTTTAGCATCGTTTTACCCCGTTTAACGTCTTTGGGTCTGGGATCTCCCAGCTTTGAACCGTCTCCCTTTCGGGACGGAGCTTCTCTGATATGAAAAGAATAAGACCGATGATCGTTTTCGGCTAAACCGCCTTGCTTTCCGCCACGGCGTAGGAGGCTTCCTCTTGCCCGACCTCTTGCGTTCCTTGAAAGGGAACCTTTCCGATTTTCTGGAGGGTTTGGAGGACGCGGTGGCTGCTCCCCCAATCGCTCCAGAAGACTTCTTTGACCTCCAGCACCGAGATCTGATCGGAGCAGCGCTCGAAAATCCCCCGGGAGAGGGTGGCCGATTCCATCGTCCGGTATTCCCGTTCGATCGTCGACAGCTCGTGCACCGTTCCGATCGCCGACAGCATCCGCTCGAAGCGGCGCCAAATGTCGAGGAGGTGCTTTCGGGTCAGATCGAGCAGGGTAGAAGCTTTGAGCACCGAGACGAAGGTGTTCCAGAGATAACCGTTTTCATAGAACTGGGCGGCCGCCTCGCGGCTCGGCTTCTCCAGAAAACGGCCGACCTTTCGGACATCCGCTCCAAAGGGGCCGTGCAACGGCTCGGCCGGAGCAATCCAACCGTATTCCACCTCCGGTCCTTCGGGACGAATCCCCAAGAGCGCGATCTGCTCGGGGTGGCGCTGCACGACCTGGTCCGCGGCGGCCACGTACCGCATGAAGCGCTCCTCTTCTTGGATGAAGTGATCGGAGGGGAAAAAAGCAATGCGCGCCTCCGGGTCGCGCTTCAGAATGTAGATCAGCGGCAACAGCGCGCCGGGAGCGGTCTCGCGGTTGTAGGGTTGAAAGACCAAGGAGTGCTCGGGAAGGGCGGAGAGCTGGGAGCGGATCTCTTTAATGTGGCTGGGATTCACCACGATGCGGGTGCGCTCGGGGGGAATCAGCTGCGCAACCCGATCGAGCGTATGCTGGAGCATGGAGCGCTTTCCGGTGAAAGCGATGTACTGTTTGGGAGAGCAAAGCCCATATGAAGACCGTATAAATTGGTTCATCCGTGTTCCTTCTCCTGCCGCCAACACAACAGCCCAGAGTTTTCCTTTTTCAGAATTTTCATCACGCATCAATATTCTCCCTTCTTGCGATGTCAAAAATAGACCCTTCCGCTTCAGACAGCATTTGCAAAAGCCGACCTTACGCGGCGTGCGTCAAGGTCAACGTATTTTCAGGTTCCTTGGGTGGTGAACTTTGGTTCAGGCTGAGTGCTTTGAGTGATTGGAGATCCTTTACAAAGATATTCCCTTTACTCTTGTGAATCATGCCCAGTTTTTGAAACCGATTGAGAATCATGGTGGTCGTCTCGCGGGTGGTTCCCGCAAGGCTGGCCAGAATCTCATGGGTCAGTCGGAGTTGGATGGGAGAGGAAGAAGGCGACTTCGCTTGTTTGTTCGCGAAGTGAATCAGCACCTTTGCCAGGCGGGAATGGACCGGTGCATAAAAGAACTGCAGCAGTCTATTTTCCGTCTCATATCTCCGGGCGCCGATCAGCCGCATGATGCCGAGCGTGAAGAGGGGATTCTGCTTGAGGAGTTCAGACAGGAGTTCGGTCTTGAGGCTGATCAGGACCGATCGCTCGTATGAGATTGCCATATCGACACGCGCCATCTCCCCGGCCAGGCTTAGCTCGCCGAAGGTCTCTCCGACATGATAAAGGGATGAGGTAAATTCTTTTCCACTCTCCATCAGTGTTGCGATCCGAATCGATCCGGTATAGACGAGATAAACCTGATCGCTCGGATGGCCCGGGAGGTAGATAGACTTACCTTTCTCTATGGTTAGGATCCTCACCTTAGGATGAATTGTTTCCAATTCATGATGGGAAAGGAGTGAATAGGGGTCACAACTCTGAATGAACTGAATCAGATCCGGTTTTTCCATCGTCATTTGGGATGCAATCTGTTTCATAGTTTATGCAAAACCTTGCAGTGTGTAGGAACAATCGTTCCGATGCACGGGGCCAAAGAAACGAATAATTCCGTAAATTCCTTAGAAATTTTAGGAAAGAGATTCCTTCCAACGTATTGGGGATACTATTGAGCAAGATCAGTGCCAGGGAAAGGACCCCTACTTTTACTCAGGAGAGTAGTCTAGAAGACGTCTTTTCTGTGGACAAGGTGTGGATATGTCTCTGGGTTTCAATGTTCCGTTCAATCAATTTCGGAAATTGAACGGAATATTAATACTCGACAGAGAAAGTTTTCCGGAAGTGTTCTGTAAGATGATATTTCTTGATTTTCCGATCGAGGGCCGGTCTGGAGATTCCGAGGATTTGGCAAGCTTTGCCTTTGTGTCCCCGGGTATGGCTGAGAATGCTCTGGATATGTTGTTTTTCGATTTCAGAGAGAGAGGCGATGATGTTTCGGGGCGGGGTGGCCGCCGGCTGG
>SCUR01000377.1 GCA_004297235.1 Candidatus Manganitrophaceae bacterium
ATCGACTCGCGCTGGATGCAGCGGCTCCGGTATATCAATCAACTCCAATCGGCCCGCTGGGTCTATCCCTCGGCGGAGCATTCCCGATTCGTTCACTCCCTCGGCGCCATGCATGTGGCGGGGCGATTCGCCCGTCATCTCTATCCCTCTCTGAAAGAGGTGGTTCCGGGTTGTCCCTCGGATCATTTCATCGAGGCGCTGCTGCGGGTGTCGGTTCTGGTTCACGATATCGGCCACGGGCCGTTCTGCCATTTCTTCGACGATAATTTCCTCGACGAGTTCAATCTGACCCACGAGAAGCTCGGCCAGGCGATCATCCGGCAGGAGCTCGCGCCGATTATCCGGCGCATCCGGAGGAGCCCGAACGGAGAATTCGCCCCCGGCGAGGCGCTCGATCCGGAGCATGTCGCCTTTCTGATCCATAAGGACAAAGATTTTAAGACGCCGGAAGATTATCCCCGCTGGCTGGTGGTGCTCAAGCCGCTCTTCTCCGGTATTTTCACCGCCGACAATCTCGATTATGTTCTGCGCGATTCCTATATGTGCGGCGTGGCGATCGGGCCGGTCGATCTCGATCGCCTGATGCACTATACCTTTTTCACCGAGCAAGGATTGACGCTGCACAAGGCCGGGCTCTCGGCTTTGACGATGTTCTTGAACGCCCGCTCCTATCTCTATTTCAATGTCTACTATCATCGGACCACCCGATCCCTCGACATGCATCTAAGGGATATCTTCCGGGAGACCCTCAAGGCGGTCTTCCCGCATAATCCTCTGGAACGGCTCGACGCTTATGTCGACCTGACCGATTGGTCGCTTCTCTTGGAGGTGAAGTCGTGGAAAGGCTCCAAATCGAAGGCCAAACGGTCCCTTTATGAGGAATGGGAGAAGATTCTTCTTCGAGACGTCAAATGGAAGATGGCCTATGACACGAACTTCTCGATCGAAAAGGCCGAGAAGGGAAGATGGATCATGAATCCCGCCGATCTGGAAGCGGAGATGCGGAAGCGGCTTCCCCCGGAGCTGCGCGATCTTCCCTTTCGGGTCGATATGGCGAGTCAGGACCCGCGGCCGATGAACCCATTGATGATGGGGGAGCGGCAGATCTATGTCTTCAATCCTTCGACACGGATCGTTTCCAAAGAGGCGCTCACCGAATATGTCGATTCGATCCCGGCCAAACTGATCCAGTGCCGCATCTTCGCCCTCAGCCATGAAGAGGATCGCTTATTGTCGCGGATTGCGGAAGAGGCGCTGTCCGGTCCTCCCCCGAGTATCAACACCGCCGTCTGAACGAATCGGTCCTCTCCCTTTTATGTCCGCCGAAGAAGCGGCGGGCGGTCGCCTCGCGAGCGTTGACAAAAGAGGGTTCTTCTTCTATTCTAGTTTTAAATTTTAATTTGCGTTTCCCGGCCGAGTGAGCGGAAGTCCGGGAGCGCTTATCTCCCTAGAAATAGGAGCGGGTGGTTTGGAGAGTCGAAGAGCTTTTTTAAAATCACTCCTCTTCAGAACGGTCGGGTGGGGGGCGCTTTTCTCCTTGGATCTTTCCTGGGCCGATTCGCTCCTGGCCCACGCCGATTCTTCCGCCCCGCCGCCGTCTCCTTCGCCTTCGTCTCTGAATCTGGACGATCCCCGCTATGTTTCTTTGATCAAGGATCTGACCCAGCGGCATCAGTTTGCCGCCGCTGATCTGAAAGCCCTCTTCGGCAAGGTGCTTCTTCAATCCGAAATTATTGAAAAGTTCGAGCGTCCCCCGGAGCTACTTCCTTATTATGAATATCGCCGGAGATTCATCAAAGAGGAGTTGGTTCTCCAGGGACAGGCGTACATCCAGGAGAATTT
>SCUR01000378.1 GCA_004297235.1 Candidatus Manganitrophaceae bacterium
CGACCCCTTCCGCGGTGACGATGATCGAGTGCGGAAGCCCTTCCGGTCCTTCTCCCGTCATCCCGAGCGCCGCGTCGGTCTTCTCGCCGCCGGTCCGCTTGAGCGCGATTTTCTGCAGCTGCTCCTTGAGTTTCTCGGTCGCGAGTTTTCCTCCTTTGAGCCGGTTGCAGGCATCGACCACCTCTTCGATGTAGAGCTCGAAGATGTTCCGCCGGCGGAATTCGGTTTTGGCCCGCTCGCGCCGCTTCAAAAAGCTCCCGAGCCGACGGCCGCACTCGCGCAGGGCCAGCGTGATCTCTTTTCGGATTTCATCATAATCGGCGATCGCCTCTTTCGATTCGCTGGTGAACGGCACCCAGACCGACGCCATGTGGACAAAGATCACCATCGGCCCAGCCGGCAGCGCCCCCTTCGATTGCGAAATGCCATAATTTCTCCAAGACGTTTCGAGGACCCCTTTGAAGGTGGCGCAGGCCGACTGCTGATAGAGGAGCGGGACGCGGTTGGCATAACGGATCACCCGGGCGAGTTCGCTGTCCTCCTCGTGATCCTCCCCTTCCGCCAGCGGGACCTTTTTCTCTTCCGCTTTTTTCCCTTCCGGTTCCGGTGCTTTTCCATAAGCAAGCCCCGCCTCGATCACGAAGGGGTTGCCGCGGTAGACCGCGGGGGGGCGGCTGACCGCCGTGTAGAACTCCCCCTTGATCTGCTTGTAGAGTCCGGCGAGGATCGCGTTCTCGCCGATCGGCGAGAGGCAATTGGTCGGCGGCGCCATGATTTTGGTCGACTGAATCGCTTTGTAGAGCGCCTCGGCGTCGGCGCCGGTGACCTCGCGCGGCTTCATCTGGGGGGACAGCTTCGCCGCTTTGCAGATCTCCTCCGCCAGCTTCGAGGAGACGCGGCTGAAATCGCTGGAGAGAAATCCCGAAAGCCAGCGGCTTTTGCTCTCGTGCATCATCTTCAGGAGCATCCCGAACTCGATGCCGTACGGATGCGGTTTGATCTCGCGCGGCGGGATCGGCAGCTCGTTGTACTTCCGGGGATACTCTTTCGTCTCCCCCTCCGGGGTGACATAGACGAGCTTGACGTGCGGGTTGGCGATGGAGGTCTGCTCTAAATAATCGTCGACCGACGCCCGCCCCTTCTGATATCGCCCTTCGATCTCCAGGGTCACCGCCGTCCCGCGGGGGTTCTCCCAGGCGACCTCCTTTTTCTCCAGGATGCGCGGCTCGTTTTTCTTGGTATCGATCTGGACTTCAAAATAATGGGCGGGACTCTTCGGGCCGGTCCGGGAGATAATTTGCACCGGTCTTCCGGTCGTCAGCTGGCCGTACATCCCGGCGGCGGAGATGCCGATCCCCTGCTGCCCGCGGCTCATCCGCAGGCGGTGGAATTTGGAGCCGTAGAGGAGCTTTGCGAAGATCGGCGGAATCTGCTGGCGGACGATGCCGGGGCCGTTGTCGATGACGGTGATCCGGAAGCGGGTCGCCTGGCTTGCCGGGGGCGGGGTCCCGTCGTTTGCAACGATCTCTAGTTTGACGGTGACCTCCGGGAGGATGCCGGCCTCTTCGCAGGCGTCGAGGGCGTTGTCGACCGCTTCTTTGACGCAGGTGAGCATCGCTTTTCTCGGGGAGTCGAATCCGAGCAGGTGCCGGTTCTTGGTGAAAAACTCCGCGACGGAAATTTCCCGCTGGCGCGCGCCCATCTCGACGGCGGTGAGGGTGGTTCTCGGCGTCGCGGCGCGGGGGCTTGGTTTGGGCTCGGAGGTTTCGGATTCGGGTTTGGGAGGGTCTTGTTTGTTGCTCTTTTTCGCCATGGCTCCTCTCATCTGTGAATACCAACCCTTTTTTATAAGCGAAATCTCTCGTTCAGTCAACCTGTCGGAATCAGGGGTAGTGGGTCAGTTTGAATTTGTCATTCCCGAATGTTTAATCGGGAATCCAGTGAATTAGGTCTAAGGGCTCTGGATTCCCGCTTTCGCGGGAATGACGGCCCAAAATAAAACCGCTTA
>SCUR01000379.1 GCA_004297235.1 Candidatus Manganitrophaceae bacterium
GATGCAGACCGGTTTCTGATGGCGCCGACCGGCGTCCACAAAGAGCGGGTCCGGCCGGAAGATCTTTTCATCGTCGATCGCCGCGGCGGGGCGGTCCTCCGTTCTCCGAAAAATAAAACGCTGCGCCTCTCCGAGTGCGCCACGATCTTCTGCCTCTTGATCAATCAGCGGGGCGCCGGATCGGTGATGCACAGCCATGGTCTTTCGTCGGTCCTGGCGGCCGATCTGGCCGAGGCCGATCGGGTTGTCTTCCATGATCTGGAGATGCTGAAGGGGATCCGGGGGGTGAGCAACATTGATCGGCATGCGGTCCCGGTAATTCAGAACACGCCGCGCGAGCCGGAGCTGGTCGGCCAGATCAAGACGGCGATCGAAGATCCCGATTTCGCTCGATCGCACTGCATTCTCGTTCGGGATCACGGCGCGTATATTTGGGGGGCCGATCTTTGGGAAACAAAGCGGCACGCGGAGGTCTACCACTTTTTATTTGAGGCGACCGTCGCGCGGGGTCATCATCACGCGGACAGGAGATGACGGGGCCGGCCGTCGGACAGGCTCAATAAATGAGGGCCGCCCCTCTTCGAGAAGGGCGGCCCTTTTTTTAAACCGCCTGTCTCTCTTCCCGGATGAGCGACTTCATTTTTTGTTGAAGTTCGGGTGTGATGGTTTGCATCCCGTGTTTCTGACGCCCATGCTCCGCCGCGTTCTTCATGACCTCTTCGTTCGTCAGGCCGCGCGCGACATAATCACAATCGATCCCGGCGTCCTTGCAGGTAATGGTCTTCATGCGTCACCTCCTTGGTTGGATGGTGGAACTTACTTAGGTTATCAAATCCGGTCGATGAGGTTCAAGTAGATAAAAAGAAGACGGATTGAAATAATGCGTCCGAAGTGATATGAAAAGAAGATTCGCTTTGAATTCGGAGGTCCTTTGATCAAGATCGCCACCTGGAACGTCAACTCGATTCGGACCCGTCAGGACGCCGTCCTCAGCTGGCTTCGGAAGCACGAGCCCGATCTTCTCTGCCTTCAGGAGACGAAGGTGGAGGATGAGAAGTTCCCGATGAACGCATTTCGAGCGGCGGGCTATGAGCCGGCGGTGGCCGGCCAGAAGAGCTACAACGGGGTGGCGATGCTGTCGAAGCGTCCGGTGTCCGAGGTGCGGATCGGATTCCCCGATCTCCCGCTCGATGAGCAGAAACGGCTGATGGCGGCGACGATCGACGGCATCCGGGTGATCAACGTCTACATGCCGAACGGCCAGATGGTCGGCTCTCCGAAGTTCGTCTACAAGCTCGGCTTCATCGCCCGGCTTCGGACCTATCTCGATCAATGTCACAAGCCTGAAGAGCCGCTTGTCATGGTCGGCGACTTCAATGTCGCGCCGGAGCCGATCGATGTCCATGATCCGAAAGGGTGGGAGGGGGAGGTCCTCTTCCATCCGGAGGCGCGGGCGGCGCTGGCACACCTAAAGTCGTGGGGTCTGGAAGATCTCTTCCGTCTCCATCACTCGGAAGGGGATGCCTACAGCTGGTGGGATTATCGGATCGCCGCCTTCCGCCGGAACCTCGGCCTTCGAATCGATCACATCTGGGCGACCCCGTCCGTTGCGGCCCGTTGCCGCGGATGCGAGATCGACAAAGATCCCCGGGCCGAAGAACGCCCATCGGACCACGCTCCGGTGATTGCGATGATTGAGTGAAAAGTAATGGTTGAGCCGTTTTATACAGATGTCGACGAGGACGAGGTCAAGCGGGAGAAGGCGAAGGCGCGCGAGCTGCGTAACAGCCAATGGTGGAAGCGCCGCCGAAGCACCGGGATCTGCCATTACTGCGGGCGGAAGTTCAAACCGTCCGAGCTGACGATGGACCACATCGTCCCGCTCGGCCGGGGCGGCAAGAGCACCAAGGGGAACGTCGCTCCCGCCTGCAAGGAGTGCAACACCCGGAAAAAGCAGTTGCTGCTGATTGAGTGGGAGGAGTATTTGAAATCGGTGAGGGAGGAGGGCTCCTAAACAAGGCGGCTGCTAAAACTCAAGGGGGGCGCATCCGGGCGGATGGCCCGCGGTTATAATCTTTTTTTCTCCACTAATATTTTCGTCGCCTCGTCGGCGGGAAGGGGCCGGCTGAAGAAGTACCCTTGGATCTCATCGCATCCGATGGATCGTAAGAGCTCAAGCTGTTCGATTGTCTCCACCCCTTCCGCAATGGTTTTGAGCTGGAGGGTCCGTCCTAGAACGACGATGGCGTTGGTGATGGCCGCATCTTCCGGATCTTGCACGGCGTCTCGAACGAACGATTGATCGATTTTCAGCTTGTTCACCGGAAACCGCTTTAGATAACCCAAGGAGGAGTATCCGGTGCCGAAGTCGTCGATCGAAATCGCGATGCCGATCTGATGCAGTTCGTCCAGCGCTCTGATCGTCGCCTCGGCGTTTTTCATGAAAATGCTCTCGGTCAGCTCCAGTTCAAGGTAATTCGGCTCGAGTCCGGTTTTCCGGAGGATGGAGATGACCCCCTTCTGGAAGTCTTTTTCGTAAAACTGTCGTGCCGAGAGATTCACCGCCATCCGGATGGGCTTCAACCCCTCATTCTGCCATTTTTTATTCTGTTCACACGCGGCCTTCAGGACCCACTCACTGATCGGAACAATCAAGCCGGTCTCTTCGGCGAGTGGAATGAATTGGGACGGAGGCACCATCCCGAGCTGGGGATGGCGCCAGCGGATCAACGCCTCCATTCCGACGATCTCTCCGGTCGCCAGGGAGACGAAGGGTTGGAAGTGAAGTAAAAACTCGTCCCGCTCCAAAGCGTATCGCAGATTCGTCTCAAGAGAGAGACGCTCCAGCGCCTTCACGTTCATGCTGGGGGAGAAATGTTGATAGTTATTCCGCCCTTGCTCCTTGGCCTTGTACATGGCGGTATCGGCATTCTTAAGGAGGGTCTCCGCGTCCCGGCCGTCGTTCGGGAAGAGGCTGATTCCGATGCTGGCGGTGATGAACAGCTCATGTTCTTTGAGAAAAAAGGGCATCGAGAGGGCTTCTAAGATTTTTTGACAGACCTTCGCGACATCTTCGGCTTTGGCCACGTCGTCCAGAATGATCACAAACTCGTCTCCGCCGAGGCGGGCCACGGTATCTCCGCTGCGGAGAAGAGATCCCAGGCGCTCCGCCACCACCTGAAGAAGCAGATCGCCGACGGCATGCCCTAAGGTATCGTTGATCACTTTGAACCGATCCAGATCGAGGAAGAGAACCGCCGCGAACCGGTTCCGCCAGGCCACCCGGGAAATCGCCTGCCCGAGGCGGTCGTAGAACAGGGTTCGATTCGGAAGGTTCGTGAGCGCGTCATGGCTGGCCAGGTAGTTGAGCCGCTCGACCGACTTCTTCCGCTCCGTGATATCCTGCGCGACGCAGATGATCCCATCAACCCTTCCCTGTTGGTTGTACATGACGGAGCCCGAAAAGAAGACCGGAATCGACTGCTTGGACTTCGAAAAATAGGCTGTTTCGATGTTGCTCAGGAACCCTTTCTCCGTCGAGCTCTTGAGGGCGGTGACCATTGAAAAGAGCTCATCCGGGAAGATCCGGCTGACCGTCCCGTCGATCAATTCCGCTTCGTCGTCGAAGCCGAGCAGATCGAGCGTCGCCTTATTCACCCGTTTGATCCGGCCTTCCGTATCGATGACGATCAAGCTGTTGAGCATGTTCCCGATGATCGAATCAACGTAATTTTTATCGACCAATTGCTCCCGCTGCTTTTTGAGATCGTCGATCATCTGGTTGAAGGTCCGGGTCAACGATCCGATCTCATCTTTAGAAAGCGCTTCCGCCTTCCCTTCAAAATCTCCCTGTGCGACGCGGCTGGCGATCTGAGAGATCTTCAGGATGGGATCGGTCAGGGTTCGCGTGACGAACAGAGAAACGGTCAGAACGAGGAAAGCGACCCCCAATTCGACGCTCAAGAGGGTCCACTTTAGCCGATCGATCGGCTCGAAGGCCGCTTCCAGGTCTTTGATCACGAGAATGCCCCAACCGAGCCCTTGAAAATCGCGGTACCCCTTCGAGTAGTCGTAGCCGATGAGCGATTCGTTGCCTCCTTCATCCTTCTCGATCAAGTACCCCTTTTCCTTGCGACCGGCCCGCTCCGCCGATTTGAGTCCGAATTCGAAGAGGTTCCGTTTGAAGAGGATTTCGCGCTCGGCGTCGTGGGCGGAAATGATCAGGCCGTCCGAGCGGATCAACAGCAGGCGGGGCGCCCCTTTTTCATTTTGTCCGACCTGCGTCATTTGGGAGAGCTCATCCGCCCTCCAGGTCGCCGTGAAGACGCCGATGATCTTTTCTTTTTCCGATTTCGACCGGATCGGGAAGGCGAAGGTGATCCCCCAGACCCTCGCGGCTGGATCATAACGAACATCTTCGATCGTGGCCTTTCCTCCGATCGCTTCCGTGAAGAAATGACTCCGAGCGAGCGCTTGACCCACCCGCTCGGGATCGCTTGAGGCAATGATCGCGCCGTCGCTATTGAGGGTGTCGATCGTGGAGAAAGAGCCGTACTCTTTCGATAATCGAATCAAGAGAGAGGAAATTTTGCCGTCGAGGTCCCCCGTGATGACCTCTTCCATCATTTCAAGTTCCGCCCAGGTCTTGACGTTGCGATAGACATCGTAAAGGCTTCGGTCCACCTTGTCGATCGTCTGATTGGCGATCTGCTGGAAGGTCACCCCGAGGCTTTGTTTAATGGCGGTTCGGCCGTTTTGATAAGCGATCGCGCCGATGAGGGTCAAAGGGACGAGGGAGAAGATCAGAAAGATGATGGCGGTTTTTGTCCGAATTTTCATAAAATGTTTTCAGGCGGGGTCATTATCGGTCACTTAGAAAATAGCCC
>SCUR01000380.1 GCA_004297235.1 Candidatus Manganitrophaceae bacterium
ACCGTCGTCTAATCCACCGATGATGTATACCGATAATCAATCACCTCGAAAGAGGGGGGTTTCGGAATCTTTTTTCTTCCAAAAGCTTCCTCATGGATTACACCACCCCAATTCTCCGGTTAAACATTCAAGGAATCGACAGAGGCGGCATCGTCGCTTCTCTTCTCCTGCAGCAGTCCATGAAGTTGCTGAAGCTGCCGGCGGCAATCGTCGGCCCCTTGAAATAAGATTGCCTGCATTTCGAGCCGCCGCGCGCTCTCCACATTGGGCGGGTGGTCGTCGATGAAGAGGCTTTCGGCGGGGGCCAGCCCATAGCGGGAGAAGAGATGATGGAAAATCTCGGCGTCCGGTTTGATCATTCGCACGTGCGCGGAGATTACCAGCCCTTTGAACTTGCCCCAAAAATCATATCGCTTCTCAAGATAAGCGAAGACCGCGGTCTGCATATTCGAGACACAATAGAGGTGCATCCCTTCCTTCGAGAGCGCTTCCAAAAGCGCGAAGGTCGGCTGAATCGGGATGAGGGTTTCTCTCACGGTATCCATCAGCTTTTTCATTTCGGGGAGGGGACGCCCCGTTCGCTGCCGGAAGCGCCGGATCGCCTCCTCCTCGCTGAGCGTCCCCTTATCGAGCGCAAGCCAATCGGGATGTTGCAAGACCTCTTTTTTGACCAAGGCCTGCGTTCCAGGGTCTTCCGGGTAAAGCTGCGCTAAAATTTGATCGGGCTTCCACTCCAGCAAAACGCCGCCGAGATCGAAAACAATGTTACGGATCGTCCCCTTCATCACTCCTCCATTACTGAACCAATGTTGCCCATCGCTTAAAAACAACCTCTCCGACCCTTTGGAGACCGGGGAGATGACGCGGCGTCTTTTGAATGATCTCTTGTTCATTCAGACCGTTCTCCCTCAGCTCCTCTGAAAACGTCTGCACCATCTCTCGGATGATCTTCTCGGTCACCTCCATATGAAACAAAAAGCCGTAGGCATTCGGCCCATAACGAAAGGCTTGCCGCTCGGTCTGCGCCGAGCTTACCAACGGAACCGCCCCGTCGGGAAGTTGAAAGATATCGCCGTGCCAATGATAAGCCGTAAAAACCGGCGCAATCCCCTTCCAGAGAGAATCGCTCCCCGCTTCCGGAGAGAGCTCCACCGGATACCACCCGATCTCTTTTCTCTCTCCGGGAACGACGCGGGCTCCGAGCGTCGCCGCCAGAAGTTGGCTCCCGAGACAGACCCCCAGAATCGGCTTTTCTTCTTTAAGCGCCTGCTCGATCAGCCGCATCTCTTCCGAGAGAAACGGATAGCGAGGATGATCGTACACCCCCATCGGCCCCCCCATCACAATCAGTCCGTCCGATTCTTCCATCGCTTTCGGAACAGACATCCCTTCAAAGGGTCGAATATATTCGACCGAGACCTTCGCAGCCGACAAAGCCTCCGCGATCGTCCCCAATGTCTCGCACCCGATATGCTGCAGCACCCAGATCTTCGGCATCGATCCTCCCCTTTTGGCCCAATATATCCCACTCCGATAATCCAGAACGGAAATCTTTAGCACTTCTGTGCAAAAGCTGCAACCCCGACCGCGACCCGATGGGCTCGCCTCAGATCGACACCCCCAGATGTAGCTATTTTTTCTTTACATTATGCCAAACCTGTGTTATGAAGAATTGATTTCTGCTTGGAGGTCTCCGTTTATCTTGATGGACCGATTCGAGAATCAGGATCGATCCCCAACGAGCCCGGGTATTTTCATCCCCTCCCCGGTCCGTTCCACCCCCTTTTCACTCAATTCATTTTTGATCACCCGAGGATGAAGCGATGCGTCTTAAAAAGTTAGAGATTTTCGGATTTAAATCGTTCTTCGATAAAACCGTCGTCACACTCCAGCCCGGCATCAACGCCATCGTCGGGCCGAACGGATGCGGAAAGAGCAACCTCGCCGATGCCATCCTCTGGGTGCTGGGAGAGCAGAGCGCCAAAAATCTCCGCGGCGAGAAGATGGAAGATGTGATCTTCAACGGAACGGAGCAGCGCAAGCCGCTCGGGATGGCGGAGGTCTCCCTGACCTTCGGCGATATCGACAACGCCCTCCCCGGCCCCTACGCCCCCTACTCCGAGCTTACCGTCAGCCGGCGGCTTTACCGCTCCGGCGAGAGCGAATACCTCATCAACAAGACGACCTGCCGGCTGAAGGACATCCGGGATCTTTTGATCGATACCGGCGCCGGATACCGCGCCCACACCATCATCGAACAGGGGAAGGTCGATGATCTCATCTCCGCCTCCCCGCTGCAGCGGCGGGAGATCGTCGAAGAGGCGGCGGGAATCGCCAAGTATCGCCTGCGGAAGGCGGAGGCGCTTCGCAAACTCGAAGCGACCGAGCAGAACCTCACGCGCGTCCGCGACATCATCGGCGAAATCAAGCGGCAGATCAACTCCCTCGACCGCCAGGCGCGGAAGGCGGAAAAATATCAAAAGCTGAGAGAAGAGCTCCGCGCGCTCGAGCTCTGGGTCGCCCGCGGCGAATGGGATCAGTGGACCGGGACCCGCGAGCTCCTGGAGCAGGAAGAGAGGGGCTTGCAAGAGACCGCGGCCGCGGAGGAGCATCGTCTCGCGGGGCTCGATCTGAAGCAGGCCGAAGTGAAGCTCGCCTTGACCGAGCAGGAGCAGGCGCTCAGTCAGATCAAAACACAGGTCTTCGAAATCGAAGGAAAGATCCAGCGGCTCGAAGGAAAAATCGAGACGATCCGCGCCCAGCGCAGAGAGTGGAGCGAGACCGAAGCGCGCAACCAGCAGGAGATCGGAGAGATCCGGCAGGCCGAAGCCACCCTGAAAGCGGAAGACGAGCTCCTTGACAAAGAACGGGAGGAGATCGAGCGGGAGCTGCCGGCGCGGGAGCGGCTCCTAACGGAGCGGCAGGAAGAAGCGAACCGGCAGGAAGAAGCGTTGGGCCGGGAGATCGCCGGCCTGGAGCGAGAAAAGGTCGTTCTCTTCGAGCTCGCCTCGCGGCTCACCCAGGCGAACAATAACCTCCTCCACATCGAGCGGCGGAAAGAAGATCTGATCAAGCGCAAAGGGCGCGGCGCGCAGGAACTTGAAGAGGTCCAGGGGAAAAAACAGGCGATCGAAGAGGCCGCCGGACGGTTGAAGGGACAGCTGGAGCAGACGCGGGAGATCCTCTCGGAAAAGAGCGCCGCCCAAGTGGCCGCCGCCACCCGCTTGCAAGAGACCGAGGCCGACCTCCAGGCCCAGTCGATCCGTCTTTCTCAAGCGAAGGAAGAATGGGCCGCGCTGGCCGCCCAGCTCGCCTCCCGCGAAGGATTCTACAAAGGCCTTCTCGGACCGGGGACGGAGAGCCTTCTCGTTCAGCTTCAAGGGATTCATGGGATGGTCGCCGATTTCATCGATGTCCCCCCGCCTTATGAAAAAGCGATTGAAGCGGTCCTCGAAAGCCGTCTGCGCGGGATTATTGTCGAAGGGCATACCGAGATCAAGCAGGGAATCGATCACCTCCGGCAGACCCAGATGGGGCGAGGCACCTTCTTCCCGCGCCGGCCGCGCGTCCGCAGAGAGGGAGCGGCCCCGCTCGAAGCAGGCCAGGAAGGGATCATCGGCCGCGCGCTCGATCTGGTGACCAGCCGCGACGGGTATGACGCTCTGGTCCATGCGCTCCTCGGAGAGGTGGTCCTCGTTCGCGACCTCGATGTCGCCTTTCAGCTCTGGAACACCGCGCCGGCTTCGGCGGTGTGGGTCACGCTCCGGGGGGAGGTCCTGGATCCCTCCGGCGCGGTGACCGGAGGAGAGCGCGGCGAGACCGGTCTTCTGGAGCAGAAGCGGGAGATCAAATTATTATCCGATCAGATGGACCGGCTTCAGGAAGAGATCCGGCGTCTGGAAGGGGAGATCGCTCGGCATCAGGAGATCCTTCAGACGACGCGGCTGGAAATCGCCACTCTGACCTCGGAGATTCGGTCGCTCGAGATGCAGCAGCTGCACGAGCAGAAAGACCACGGCACCTCTTTGGTAGAAATCGACCGGCTGCAGAATGCGCTTCAGACCGTCCTTTTCGAGCAAGAAGAGGGAACGAAAGAAGAACGGGAGCTCCTCCAGCAGGAACAAGAGGAGCGGAACCGGATCGCCGAAGCCCAGCGCCTCAAAGGAGAAAAGGAGGCCGAAATCGTCCGCCTGCAAGAACAGGTCGAAGCGTTCCGGCAAAGCTTGGGAGGGATGAAAGAAGAGGTCGTCCGGTTGAAGATGGAAACGGCTTCTCTCAAAGAGCGGCATCGGCATCTCTTAGAGAAGCGCGACCGGGTGAATCGGGCCAAAGAGGAGCTGGGGCAGCGGTTCCTAGAGAAAGAGCGCCTTCTCGCCTCCCTCAAGGAGAAGTGGCAGACGGCCGAGGCCGAGGAGGCCGAAACGACGACCGCCATCTCCCAGGCCGCCTCCGAGCGGGAAGAGAAGGTGGCCCTGATTCGGGAGAAGACCGAAGCGCACGCGGCGATTCTGGCGCAGCTTCAGGAGGTGGAGCAGGAGATCCACCAGCTTCGCGCGCAACTCGATCAAACGCAGAAGTCGCTGCAGGAGCGCGCCCTCCGCAAAATCGAAGCCCAGATGACGCAGGAAAAAATCCGGGAGGCGATCTTCATGAATTACCAGATCGAAATCGCCGAGACCGTTCCTCCCCCGCCCCCGGCGACGGAGGAGGGAGAGTGGACGATGGACCAGGCGCGCGATCGCGCCGCCACCCTCCGGCGATCCCTCGACGAGATGGGGCCGGTGAACATCGGCGCGATCGAAGAGTACCGCGAGCTGGAGACCCGGTATCAGTTCCTCACCTCGCAAGAGACCGATCTGACCACCTCGATGGAGAGCCTTCGGCAGGCGATCGCCAAAATCAACAAAACCACGCAGAGCCTCTTCGTCGACACCTTCCATCTGCTCAACGAAAAGTTCAAAGAGGTTTTCGTCTCTTTCTTCGGCGGCGGCAAAGCGGAGCTCATCCTGCTGGATGAAGCCCACCCGCTCGAATCGGGGATCGAGATGATCGCCCAGCCCCCCGGCAAAAAGCCGCGGAGCATCACCCTGCTCTCCGGCGGGGAGAAGGCCTTGACCGCGATCTCTCTCTTGTTCGCCACCTTCCTGATCCACCCGAGCCCCTTCTGCCTGCTCGACGAGATCGACGCCCCGCTCGACGAAGAGAACACCCGCCGGTTCACCCAGGCGGTCAGCAATATGTCGCAGCAGACGCAGTTCATCGTGATTACGCACAACAAGCGGACGATGGAGATCGCCGATGTCCTCTACGGCGTCACGATGGAAGAGACCGGCCTCTCCCGCTTAATCTCGGTCGACCTCAATGAGAAGCAAGGGACAAACGGGAACGGCAATGGGAACGGCCACCCGGTCGGGACGCCGGTGACGTCGGACTCGATCTAACGACGACGCAAGAAGGGGGATGGAATGTCAGCGGAAGAAAATATCACCGTCGTTCGGGAACATTACAATGCCTTCAACAAACGCGATTTCGGCTATGGATCGACCCTGGTCGATCCGGGCCTACGGTGGATCAATGTCCCCTTCGCGACCACCTATGAAGGGCCGGAAGGCTATAAACAGTTTTTAAAAATGTGGACCACCGCGATGTCGGACGCCCGGGTCGAAATTACCAACGTGATCGCCTCGGGCGACTGGGTCGCCGTCGAGTTTACCGGGAAAGGAACCCACCAGTCGGGTCCGCTCGCCGGACCCAAAGGCCCGATCCCGCCGACCGGGAAGTCGATCGAACTCTCTTTTTGCGAAGTCTTTAAGCTGAAGAACGGCAAGATCGCGCTGGTCCGAGCCTACTTCGACGCCGCCACGCTGATGCGGCAGCTGGGACTGATGCCTTAATACCACGGGCCGGCTTTTTCATCGCCCGGCCCGTCCCCCGCAATCACCTGGCCCGGTATCAACCGACTCCACCCGGAGGAGTCTGCACGTCCGCCGGCAATCCCTTAAAATACCCTCGGAAACGACCTAAAGAGAGTCCCCCTGATTGACAAACCCCGGCGCTCTGATATCTTTTTCACTGTTCGGAACGATCATCCGGACACCCCCACCCAAGCGCGGACCCGAGGAAGCAATGATGCGAACCATGATCGCGTTCCTTTTCCTGATGACGGCCACGGCCCAGGCCGCTGATTTTGAGATCACGCCGGCCATCCAAGCGGAGCTGGAAAAGGGAAAGGCGATCCTCGCGGCGATCGCGGCGGAGCCGGCGATCCTCGCGGCGGTGCAGGAACAAAACAAAAAAGGCCCGCTCCCCGGGATGGACAATGCCAAATGGAAACTGACGCTGCGGACCGACCCGATCGTCGAGGGATTCCGCAGCAACCCGGCCGGCCAATTCTTGAGGACCCAAATTTCAAAAAATCGAGGAACATTCAATGAGATCTTCTTAAGCGCGGCGAATGGAGAGAAGGTCGCTTTCGCGGAGAAAACGACCCGCTACATTCACAAGGGGAATCCGAAATTCGATGTTCCTTTCAACACGGGGAAGCCCTGGCAGGGGGGGCCGGAGTTCGACGAATCGAGTCAAACCTATGCGATCCAGATTGCCGTGCCGGTGATGGACCAGGGGAAAACGATCGGGGTGTTGGTCGCCGGAATGAATCTCTCACATTTGTCCCGGTCCGACCGATAGCCCGGACGAAAGACGGCAAGGAACGTCTCCACCCCGCCAGCCCATTTAAAAAACCGAAACGCCTCTTTGTCCTTCGTCCTTCCTCCAAGTCGGTCGGCGACAGAGAAAAAAATGCCCTTGCAGCCGTTCAATCAGTCTGCAAGGGCATCGAAATGAATTCGGATCAGGCGGCCTTCGGCTGAAGGCGCCGCTGATAGGTTCCCGTGGTGACCAGCTCTCTGAACCTCGTGAGCGGAATCGCCCAACGATTCTCCAACGCGGGAATGTCGACACTGTAGCCGACTTCGTTGAACCAGCGAAACATCACTCCGAAATCGTGCCCAAAGACCTTCTCCGCCTGGTCGACCGGAAGGGGCTCATATTGAATCGGCTTGCCGAGCTCTGCGGCGAGGAGTCCCAGCGTCTCCGGCATCGTCAGCGCGTCTCCGGCCAGATCGATCTCCTGCCCGATAAACTCTTTCGGCCGGATGAAGGCGGCCGCCCCGAAAGCGCCGATATCGTCGAGCGCGATCATCTGAAGCTTTCGGTCGGCCGCCAGCGGGAGGGCCACCTTCCCCTGTTGGATGGCCGGAAGCATCCAGGGGGCGGTGAAGTTCTCCATGAAGAAGACCGGCCGAAGAATCGTGGCGGGGAGACCCACTCTCTTGATCTGCCGCTCCACCCGCCGCTTCGTTTCGAAATGAGGAATCCCGGTGTTGTTGTTCGCGCTTCCGACGGAGCTAAATACCAGATGCTCCACCCCCGCCTCTTTGGCAGCTTCGGCCATCTCGACCCCCTGCCGAACCTCGGCCTCCATCCCCGCTTCAAACGGGGTCGTGACGAGGAAAACCTTCTTCACCCCCCGCAAGGCCGGCTTCAGTGAATCTGGATCGGTCAGATCGCCGACCGCCACCTCCGCCCCCATCTTTTTCAACGCTTCGGCTTTGGCCGGATGTCGCGTCAACGCGCGGACTTTTTCCCCTTGCTGCAACAAATACCGCGCGACAACGCCGCCCTGCTGTCCCGTTGCGCCTGTGACGAGAATCGTCTCTTCTGCCATGGGTGCCTCCGTCCTTTCGCGATTCATTATTTAGATACGGATGAATCAGCCAGCGGGGGTCTCCGCCGGAACGACCTCCAGCTTCAGCCGCTCGATTCCCCGTAGAATATTCAGCGTCGCCGGGTCGCCAATCGGCCACTCCGCCAGAAAACGATGAAGATCATCGACGCTCGTCACGATCCGCGCGTTGATGGAGAGGATGATATCTCCCTCTCGAAGGCCGGCTCGCCCCCCCGGCCCGCCCGGCTCCACCGAAATCACCTCCACCGCCTGCGACTGATTCAGATGGAGCGCCCGCGTCAGCCGCCGGTCGAGCGGCCGCTGCTGGCCACCGATCGACAAGATGCCGCGCCGGACGCGGCCGTGCGTGAGCAACTGCGGGATGACCCACTTGGCGGTATCGATCGGAACGGAGAAGCTGATCCCCTGCGCCATCCGAATGATCGCGGTGTTGATTCCGATGACGCGGCCGCGCGAATCGACCAGCGGCCCGCCGGAATTGCCCGGATTGAGCGGAACGTCGGTCTGGATGATCTCTTCGATCAGGCGGCCTCCCACGCCGCGCAGCGATCTTCCGACGGCGCTGACGACGCCGGTCGAAACGGTCGATTGAAAGCCGAGCGGGTTGCCGATCGCAATCACCAGCTGGCCGACCCGCAGCGAACGGGAATTTCCGAAGGAAGCGTAGGGAAGACCGAACGCGTCGATCCGGATCACGGCCAGATCGGTCGAGGGGTCTTCGCCGATGAGCGACGCCTGAAATTGACGGCCGTCGGTCATCATCACCTCCAGCCGGCTCGCTTTGTGGACCACATGGCTGTTGGTGAGAATATAGCCGTCGGGGGTGAAGATCACCCCGGAGCCGGCTCCGGTCACTTCCGGTCCTCGACCGCGACCCGCTCCTCCGATCATGACGCTCACCACCGCCGGTCCGACCAGGTCGACCACGTTGATCACCGCCCGGGAATAGGCATCCAGCAGCTCCAGGTCGGAGGTCTCGACCGGATCGGCGGCTGGGTTCGTCGCGCCGCCCTCCGCGCGCAGGCCGTTTCTTTCCTTCGGTCTCACCTTGCCATCCTCTGTTGTTTCATGTTCGGTGGCGGCCAGTTCTTCTATCTTAATCATCATATCCTCCTTCGCCCGAAGGGGTCAATTCAAGCGTCCCCGGCAGAAAAATTACGGCGCGCTCCGCGGGGTCATCTCCCAAATCAAAACCTCCGCACCCGCGGCCGGATCGGCCGTGAGGAGCGGTGTCCCGGCCGCGGTCAGCCGGACCGCATCGCCGGCTTCGAGTCTCCCGGCCCCTTCCAGCGTGACGGCTCCCTTCGGAACGAAGAGGTGGAGATAGTGGGCGTCCGGAAGGCGGACCGACTCTCCCGGTTTGAGCCGCCCGCCCCAGAGGACCGCTCCCCTTTGCCGAATTTGAATCGCCGCCTGATGTCCCCGCCCGGAGGCGATGGGGACGAGACCGCCGCGGTCCAACTCCCGATTGATGTCGAGCTGCTCATAGGAGGGATCGATCGCCTCCGTATCGGGAAGGACCCACATCTGAACGAAGTGAACCTCGCGATCGCCGCTCGGATTCATCTCCGAATGCCAAATCCCGCGCCCCGCGCTCATCCGCTGGGCCAATCCCGGATAGATCACCCCGGCGTTCCCGAGAGTGTCTTTGTGCTCCAGCTCCCCATCCAACACCCAGGTGACGATCTCCATGTCTTGGTGCGGATGGGTCCGAAACCCGGAGCCGGGTCGGACCGTGTCATCATTATTCACCAGGAGCAGCCCGTGATGGGTGTTCTTCGGATCGTAATGATCGCTGAAGCTGAAGCTGTGTCGCGAATCCAGCCAAGGGATCTCGGTATGAAAACGTCCCTTGGCGCGTCGAATATCGATGGATGGTCGAATCATTTTTTCCCTCCTTTGGGATGGGCTGCTCCCGTCTGTCCCGTCTGGACCTCTCCGTCCAGTCCCTTCCCGAGTTTTTTACAGAGCCGGCCGAGCGTCTTCTGTTCGCTCTCGGTCAAGATCCGCATTTCCCCGATTAAGGCCGCAAGATGTTTCGGAAAGATCTTTTGAATCAGTTTGCGTCCCTCGCGGGTCAGCTGGACGGTGATAAACCGGCGATCCTCTCCCCGCTCTCGTCTCACCAGTCCCCTTCGCTCCAGATTATCGACGACCATCGTAATATTGCCGCCGCTCCGGAGGAGTTTTCTCCCCAGCTCGCCCTGGCACACGGGGCCGAGATGGAAGAGCACTTCCAAAGCGCCGAACTGGCTCATCGTGAGCCGTGTGGAGGAAAGGACCGGGCTCAAGCGGGAGGTCAACGAATCGGCCGCCCGCATCAGCTTAATAAACGTATTGAGGGCGTTTACTTCCTCCCGCGTCCCTCGATAACGGGTTCCCATGGACGCCCCAGCTACTTTGAATTTAAATAGTTTAACATTGAAGTACTATTGAAGATAAGCCTTGCTGAGGGCGTTGTCAAGAGAGACGGTCAGGAGGGAGGCGTTCAGCGGGAGGGGAAAAAGAAAGAGTCTGCGCGCTTTAGACGCTCTGTCCGCAGAAGCGCTCCTGCGTTCCTTCCGTCCAGAGGCGGGATCGACCGCTTCAGGGCCGTGCGGGATGCGGCGTGAAAGAGAGCGCCGAATTCAAACGCTTTTCAAGCTCCGCAATCCCCATTCCGAACTCCGCACTCAGGCTGGGGCAGCGCCCCATTCAAGCCCAACTAAAATAAGAAGGGCGGGGGTGTTATCTGGATTGAAAAGTCGATTTGATCCGGACAAAAAGCTGCTCCGCCTGTCTTACATCGTCGGAGGTGAAGGTCTTCCCCCCAAACCGCGCTTCACAGTAAAGCTCCGTCAAAATCCTCACCGCGTCGATCGGTCGTCCTCCCCTCTCGATGGACCGGACAAATTCCCACGGGGTTTGATCGTCTCGCTTCGGGAATCCTCTTTTCGCCAACAGGCGGAGCATCCGTTCATAGACCACCGTCGCCCCCCGCTTCGAAGACTTCCCCTGCATGCGATACCACCCACACCCGCTCCATCGCCACCGGTAAAAGAGAATGATCGAGGCCGTGACGGCCCCCGCCGCCGCCAGAGCGAGGAGAGAAGCTTTCTCCACCGAGCGCTTCATCAAGGCGATCCAATCGCCGATCTCCTCGGAAAAATGCCCCATCCGACTGCGCGTCCCTTCCAGAATCGCAAACTGATCGCGCAGAGAATAACGCAGAACATACCGGTCCCACTTGAACCGCATCCAATCGACATAGGCCGCGACCGCATTCAAAAGGGCCACGCCCGACGGGGGGGCCGACGGCGTCGGATCGAAGGTCAGCCAGCGTCCTCCCGGAAAGTAGACCTCCACCCAGGCGTGGGCGTCGCTCTGCCGGATGAGGTAATATCTCCCCGGCTCGTTCCACTCCCCCGGCAGAAAGCCGGTCACCAATCGGGCGGCGATCCCGACACTGCGGAGCATCATCACCATCGCCGAGGCGTAATATTCGCAGTAGCCTCTCTTCTGGAAAAAAAGGAACTCTTCCAGCGGGGGGCGCGCCGAAGGGGCGACCTCCAGACTATAGGTATAGCCGGTTTGCAGATGCCGCTCGATCGCCTCCACCTTTTGGTAAACCGTCGGATAAGGATCGGCGATCCCGTGCGCGAGGGCGACGATGCGCGGCGAGACCTCCGCGGAAAGATAATGCTCCCGAACATCGGGAGGGTAGTCGATCCGACGGACCTCCCGGTCCCCCTCGGAAGGAAGCTCGGGGGTCGCCGTGATCTCATATTCGGTTCGCTGGATCGGGATGGAGGGGAGATAAAGGGTTCCCGGCCGATCCCGCAGGAGAGAGGGGAAATTCCCTTGAATGCCGGCGGGCCGCCCCACCGTGAAAAGAACGGCGGTCTCGATCGGCTCTAAAAAGATCGTCTTCCGAAAAACATCGCCGGCAAGACGGCCCGGACTGATTTCGAACGTTCGATCAAATCTCGGAAGGGGGGCCTTCTGTGAAAGGGTATTCTTCCACGCCGTCCCGTTATAAGCGTCGAACGACATCCCGCGCAGATAGGGCGCCGCCCCCTTTGTTCCATCGGAAGGGACGACCCGCATCACCAGGGAGAGATCCCGTTTTACCGCCCCCATCGATCCGAGATCGACCTTTTCGGAAAATCCGGAGATTTTCTGCGAGGCCTGCTTCCCCTGGAAGAGACCAATCCCGATCCGGGGGAGGAGAAAGAAGATCAGCAACGTCGGGAAGAGCGCCCCGACGGAGAGAAGATGGATCGACATCATGAGAGAAAAGGGGATCACCGATCTGAACGATCGCGCCGGAAGCGCCGCGGGGCGAGATTCTTCCTCCCGCTTCAGGTGTTGCACCACCAGTCCCCAGATCAACAGCGCGGCGGAGAAGATAAAAGAGAGCGCATATCCGAATCCGCTCCCCGCGCCGGCGGCGGCAAGGAGCTGCAAAAAACAGATCAGATAAAGCTGCAGATGATCTTTCGATCTTTCCAAATGAAAGAGGCGGTAGACCATCAGATAAACCAGAAAATGCATGCAGGCCGCCAGGAGCGCCCCGGCGAACCGAAGATCGATCAGAAAGATGAGACAGAACAGCAGCGACGCCCCCCGCCAGAAGTGAGGAGAGGGCCTCACCGGATGCTCGGTCAAGACGAAGTAGAACGAAATCAGGATCAACCCAAGACCGGCGGCGCTCCAGGCCCAGGCAAACTGGTCATGGGTGATCAGCGCCGAGAAGCAGGCCAGCGCCGTCAGATGGCTCAGCAGCCGGGCTCCCTTATCGAACGACATCGGTCCCTTCCTCCTCGGGATCGATCCCGACGACCGCATCGCTGGGGATCTCCCCCCCGCCCGGCGTCTCTTCCCATCGGACCCGGACCACGGTTCTCCCCCGGGGGTGCACGGTGGGGGGAAAGGCCGATCGGCTCGCTTCGATTAAAGCGAGACATTTGAGAATGCGATCGAGATGGCCCGGCCCCTCTCCAAGACCGATCTCCTGATCGGCCGTTTGAATCGACACCTTCATTCCCGCCCGAATCAGGGCCGAAGCGAGCGAGGCCGTCGTCTCGACCCCCCGCTCGAAACGCCCCTGCCACCCGTCGGCTCCCCCGGCGGGAGCGATATTGTTGAAGAGCAGCAGGACCCCGCTCCCCTCTTCGCGCTCCCGCTCTTTGACGATCCATCTTCCCTGCCGGGCCGAGAGCTTCCAGTGGATCAGCCGGCAATCGTCTCCCCGCTGATACGCTCGAAAATGGTGGAAGGCCGCCCCCTGCCCGTTCTGGTGTGAGGCGGCGGGGGCCGTTCCGAAAGAAGCGAGCCGGATCGGCCAGGCCACCGGATGAACCTTCGGATAGATCCAGAGCTCCACCGGCTCGGGCCGGGCCGCCGTCTTGATGAAAAAACCGAAGGGAAAGGTGGTCGAGAGGGTCATCCCCTCCAATCGATAGCACCCCCTCCGCGAAAAGGTGATCCGCAACGGGTGTGATTCGGTCGATTGGGGACCGATGCCGATAAAGCGGGCCGCGTCCGATCTGTAAACGCGCTCCGGCACATCGGACGCCGGCACCGGATCAACGCGAAGGGAGAAGGAGGGAAGGCGCTTCTTGTCGTTTCGGAGCCGCACGAGGATCGACACCGGCTCGCCCGCGGCGGCGGGCGCGGTCGGATCGGCGGAGAGGACCAGCCTTCGAAGCGACTGTTCGGAGAGAAGCCCGGAAACCACGATGATGCTGAGCATCAACGCGACCAGAAGGTAGAGCAGATTGTTGCCGGTGTTGACCGCGGCCAATCCGATCCCGAGGGTCAGGAGGATAAAATAGCCTCCCTCCTTCGTGGGACGAAGGGTGCGGGGAAGATATTTGAAAAGGGTCAGGCGAGAGGCCATGCGCTTGCTCCGTCCGCGCGGGATCAGAGGGGAACCGGGATCGTCCCGAGGATCTCCATCATCGCCGCGTCGGCCCCGTGCAGCGCCTGTCCGGGGGAGGCCCCCTTCAGAAGAATCCGGTGGCTGAAGACCAAGGGGGCGAGCCGTTTGATGTCGTCGGGCAGACAGTAGGCGCGCCCCTCGACAAAAGCGAGGGCCCGCGCCGCCCGCTGCAGGAAAAGAGCCCCTCGCGTGCTGACCCCCATCGAGAGATCTCGGAGCCGCCGCGTCGCCTGGACGATCGCCAGGAGGTAATCGATCAGGCTCTCCTCCAAGGTCACCTGCTCCACCTCTTTCTGGAGGGAGAGCACTTCATCGCGCGTCAGCACCGGCTTGACGATCCCGGAAGAAGCGGCGGCTTTGAGCAGAATCGCTTTCTCGTCGGCCGCGTCCGGGTAGCCGAGACGGATTCGCATCGTGAACCGGTCGAGCTGCGATTCCGGAAGCGGGTAGGTTCCCTGGTGGTCGGACGGGTTCTGGGTGGCAATGACCATGAACGGATCGGGAAGAGAATAGGTCTGGTTCTCCACCGTCACATGGCCGTCGTTCATCGCCTCCAGGAGGGCGCTCTGCGTCTTGGGGGTGGTCCGATTGATTTCATCGGCCAGCAGGATGTGGGTAAAGATCGGGCCGGGGCGGAATTCGAACGCATTCTTCTTCGGATCGAAGATCGGCACGCCGAGGATGTCGCTGGGGAGCAGATCGCTGGTGAACTGAATCCGCTTGAAGGTGCACTCGATCGATCGGGCGAGGCTCGCCGCCAGGGTGGTCTTGCCGACGCCCGGAACATCCTCGATCAAGAGATGGCCCCGGCTCAGCAGCGTCACCACCGCCATTTTGACCGCCTCCGGTTTTCCCTTGATCGCCTGCTCGATATTCTGCCGAAGGCGTTGAATCTGTTCGCGCGATTCCATGAGGAAGAGTGTAACAAAGGGTCTCCGGCGCGTCAATGAAAGGCCGGGAAAGGCCGGCTGATCTCGCGACGAAGCGGGTCGGCCGGCGCAAGGAATCCCCTTTTATTTGCAAATCGCTTTCGGATTCGGTAAGTTGGAAAGGACCGCCGGAAAGCCTCTCCGACCCTCCCCCTACGAAGGAAGATGGATCTGAAAATTAAGATTGCTCCCCTGCCGATGAGAAACCCCTCTCCTCTCAAATCGAATGCGCCCTGTGAGGAAGCCGATGTCGTCTAATCCATCCCCCCGCGTCTCGGGCTGGGAGCCGCTTCAGCGGCCGCTCTTTCGGGCACTCTGGATCGCCACCGTCACCTCGAACATCGGCACCTGGATGCAGAATGTCGCCGCCGCCTGGCTGATGACCTCGCTCTCCCCCTCTCCGATCATGATCTCGCTGGTTCAGGCGGCGACCAGTCTTCCGATCTTTCTTCTGGTCCTTCCGGCCGGCGCGCTGGCTGATATCGTCGATCGCCGCCGGCTTCTGCTCTTCACGCAGGGATGGATGTTGGCGATGGCCGCGCTTCTTGGATTCTTCACCCTGGCCGGACGGATCACCCCTTCGATCCTTCTCCTCTTCACCTTTCTTTTGGGTCTCGGCGCGGCGATGAATGCCCCCGCCTGGCAGGCGATCTTCCCGGAATTGGTTCCCCGATCGGAGCTGCCGGCGGCCATCTCCCTCAACAGCGCCGGGTTCAATATCGCCCGCGCGATCGGCCCGGCCCTCGGCGGCCTCATCGTCGCGGCGACGGGGCCGGGGGTCGTCTTCCTTCTCAATGCCGCCACCTTCTTCGGCGTGCTCATTGTCCTCTACCGCTGGCGCCGCCCGCCGCGCCGGAGCGCCCTGCCGGCCGAGCAGATCTTAGAAGCGATCGGGACGGGGCTCCGTTACGTCCGATACGCGCCGGTCCTTCAGTGGGTGCTCGTCCGCATCGGGCTTTTCATGTTCGGGGCGAGCGCCCTCCTCGCCCTTCTACCGCTCCTCGTCCAGCACCAGCTGGGCCTCGGCTCCTTCGGCTACGGCCTGCTTCTGGGAAGCCTGGGAGCGGGGGCGGTGCTGGGAGCGCTTTTCCAGGAGAGAATTCGAAGACGGATCCCCCTTTATTGGATCATGACCGGCGCCGTTTTTTTATTTGCGATCGTGATGATTCTCTTCGCGACCTCCCGCTCTTTCGTCTTCCTGGTCCCCATGATGATGTTCGGCGGCGTCGCCTGGATGGTCGAGATTTCAAGTCTGAATGTGCTGGCCCAGACCTTCTCTCCCGACTGGGTGCTGGCCCGCTCGCTGGCCGTGTTTCTGCTGGTCGTTCAGGGAAGCATGATGATCGGAAGCCTCCTCTGGGGGAGCGTGGCCGAGCAGGCGGGGATTCCGGCCGCGCTGATCCTGGCGGCGCTCAGCCTCCTGCTCGGCTGGATCATGACGGCGCGGGAGCGGCTCTCGGAGCGCGAACGGGTCGATCTGACACCGTCGATGCATTGGGCCGAACCGGTCCTCATCGGAACCGCCCGTCCGGAGCAGGGTCCGGTCCGGGTCATGGTCGAATACCGGATCGACCCGAAAAACCATGAGACATTTAAAACCGTCCTGCGGGAGCTGTCGCAGATTCGGCGGCGCGACGGCGGAAGACACTGGGAGCTCTACCGCGACACCGCCGATCCGAGCCGATACGTCGAAACCTTTCTCGTCGCCTCCTGGGCCGAGCATCTGCGCCAGCATGCGCGGGTCACGGTGGCCGACCGCGAGGTCGAGGAGCGGGTCCGCGCCCTCCACATCGGCGAAACCCCGCCGGTCGTCTCTCACTTTATCAATGCCGACGCTGCGGAAGAATAAGGGGGGAGAGCGGATCGATTGTGGAATACCGGGAAGATATGCTACGATGGTCCTACTTTTAAACGGTGGACGACCGATGATCTGGGTGGGATTGACCGGGGGAATCGCCAGCGGGAAGAGCACCGTCTCCCGGCTCTTCCGCGAGGCGGGGGCGTTTGTCATCGATGCGGATGAGATCGCACACGCCGTCATCCGCAAAGCGGCGCCGGCGTATGCCGGCGTCGTGGAGGCCTTCGGCGCCGGAATCCTCGACGCGACGGGGGAGATCGACCGGAAACGCCTGGGAGAGATTGTCTTTCAGGATGCGCGCGCGCGCGAGCGCCTCAATCAACTCGTCCACCCGCATGTCTACTCGCGGGCCGAGGCCGAGAAGCGGGCCATCGCCGAAACCGATCCCGGCGCCGTCATCCTCTTCGACGTTCCCTTGTTGATTGAAACGGGGGCCCATCGAGAAATGGATCGGGTCCTCCTGGCGTATGTCGATCGCGCCACGCAGATCGACCGGGTGATGAAGCGCGACGGCCTGACGCGGGAAGCGGCCGAGCGGCGCGTCGATGCGCAGATGCCGCTCGATGAGAAACGCCGCTTTGCGGACGAAATCATCGATACCGGCGCGCCATTGCCGCGCATCGAAGCGCAGGTCCGCTCCCTCTATCAGAGGCTGCACGAGAAGGCGACCTCCAAGCGAATTTCTTGACTTCCTTATTCCCCGTCGATAAAATAAGTCAACCATTCAGGAGGGAAAAACGTTGGGACGACAGATCACAAAGGCGGTGATTCCCGCCGCGGGACTCGGAACGCGGTTTCTCCCGGCCACCAAGGCGTCTCCCAAAGAGATGCTCCCGTTGGTCGACAAGCCGCTGATCCAGTATGTCGTCGAGGAAGCGGTGGCTGCCGGCATCCGGGAGATCATCATCATCACCGGCCGCGGCAAACGGGCCATCGAGGATCACTTCGACATCTCCTTCGAGCTGGAAGAAACCCTCCGGCAGAACGGCAAGCTGGAGTTGACGGAGAGCTTGAGAAAAATCTCCGACATGGCCGACTTCTGCTACATCCGGCAACGGCAGGCCCTCGGGCTCGGGCATGCCATTCTCTCCGCGAAGAATTTGATCGGCGATGAGGCCTTTGCCGTCTTGCTGGGCGACGACATCATCGACCATCCCACCTCCGCCCTGCAGCAGATGATCGAGGTCTACCAGAAAAACCCGGCCCCCGTGATCGGCATCCAACGGGTTCCCAAATCCGAAGTCCGCCAGTATGGAATCATTGACGCCGAGGCGACCGTGGATGGACTCTACAAAATCAACGACCTGGTTGAAAAACCGGCCCCGAAGGAGGCGCCGTCCAATCTCGCCGTCATCGGACGCTATATCCTCACCCCTGAAATCTTCGAGCTTCTTGAGAAGACAAAGCCGGGTAAAAACAACGAGATCCAGCTGACCGACGCCCTCAAAGAATTGGCCCGTCTGCGGAACATGTATGGATACGTCATCCAGGGAAAGCGCTTCGACGCCGGGGATAAACTTGGATTTCTCAAAGCCACGGTCGAGATGGGCCTGAAGAATCCCGAATTAGGAAAAGAGTTTCGAAAGTACCTGAAAGATCTTCCCCTCTAAGCCCGACCTGCGCCGCTCCGGGAATCCCGCTTGCGAAAGGGAAGCCGCTTGCAGAGTCCGATCGACCTGTGTAGAATGACTTAGATTATTCTGTCGCCCGGTTTCACCCGAGCATGTGGTTGATTCTCTATCCGCTTTTCCTTGCTTTGATCCGGAAACGATCGTCCCGCAAAACCTGAACGGAATAGGAGTTCCCTTTGCCTTCGAAAGATCAAGAAAAGCAGCCACTCGACATCCCCGAGAAGCTCCCCCTTCTCCCCGTCAGGGATATCGTCGTCTTCCCGCATATGGTCCTTCCCCTTTTTGTCGGCCGGGAGATTTCGGTCAAAGCGATCGAAGAGGCGCTGGCAGGAAACAAACTGGTCGTCTTGGCCGCACAGACCGCTTCGGAGGTGGAGTCGCCCCAGCCGGACGATATCCACCGGATCGGATCGGTCGGGACGATCATGCGGATGCTGCGGCTGCCGGACGGACGGGTCAAGATCCTCGTTCAAGGGATCACCAAGGCGCGGATCACCTCCTTCCTCCAAACGACCCCTTACTATCAGGTTCAGATCGAGAAGCTGGCCGATCCCACCCCCCCTGAAAGCGCACTGGAGGTTGAAGCGGCGGTCCGGACGGTCAAAGAGTTGATGGGGAAGATCGTCGGCTTCGGGAAATTTATGGTCCCCGACATCATCTCCGTGATCGAGAACCTGGAAGATCCGGGGCGCTTGGCCGACATGATCGCATCGAATCTCGGTCTGAAGGTGGAGGCGGCGCAGGAGGTCTTGGAGATCCTCGACCCGCTGAAGCGGCTGCGGAAGATCAACGACCTTTTGGCCAAAGAGGTCGACGTCTTGACGATGCAGCAGAAGATTCAAGCCGAAGCCAAGGGAGAGATGGACAAAACCCAGCGGGAGTACTTCTTGCGGGAGCAGCTCAAAGCGATTCAGAAAGAGCTGGGCGATTCGGACGAGCGGGCCGAAGAGGTCCAGGAGTTCCGGAGCAAGGTCGCCGAGGCGAAGATGCCGGAGAAGGTGGCGAAGGAGGCCGAGCGCCAGATCAAGCGGCTGGAGAAGATGCACCCCGACTCCGCCGAGGCCTCCACGGTCCGGACCTACTTGGAATGGCTCGTCGAGCTCCCCTGGAGTGTCGCGACCAAAGACAACCTCGGTCTGATTACCGCGAAAAAAGTGTTGGATGAGGATCATTACGACCTGGAGCGGGTGAAAGATCGAATCTTGGAATACCTCGCCGTCCGGAAGATGAAGGAGAAGATGAAGGGGCCGATTCTCTGCTTTCTCGGCCCTCCGGGGGTCGGCAAGACTTCGCTGGGAAAATCGATCGCCCGCGCCTTGGGGCGGGAGTTTGTCCGGATCTCGCTCGGTGGGATTCGAGACGAAGCGGAGATCCGCGGCCATCGGCGGACCTATGTGGGGTCCTTGCCGGGCCGGATCATCCAAGGAATCAAGCAGGCGGGAACGAACAATCCGGTCTTCATGATGGATGAGATCGACAAAGTGGGAATGGATTTCCGGGGCGATCCGTCGGCCGCCTTGCTGGAGGTGTTGGACCCGGAGCAGAACCACAGCTTCTCAGATCACTATCTCGGCGTCCCATTTGATCTCTCGAATGTGATGTTCATCATGACCGCCAACCAGATCGATCCGATCCCGGCGCCGCTGCGCGACCGGATGGAGATCATCGATATCTCCGGCTACACGACGGAGGAAAAAGTCGGCATCGCCCGGAATTACCTGATCCCGCGGCAGCTCTCGGAGCATGGGATCAAGGCCGACAAGGTCGTCTTTACCGACGCGGCGCTCGACCTGATGATCATGCAGTACACCCGCGAAGCGGGGGTCCGCAACCTGGAGCGGGAGATCGCCAACGTCCTCCGAAAGGTCGCGCGCAAGCTGACGGAGGGGAAAGAGCGGCGGTTCCGGATCACCCCCTCCAACGTCGACCAGTATCTCGGCATTCCGAAATTCCTCCCCGAAGCGGAGCAGGAAAAAGATGAGATCGGGGTGGCGACCGGGCTTGCCTGGACGCCGACCGGCGGCGATATCATCCGGGTCGAAGCGACCGTCATGAAAGGAAGAGGAGGACTCACCCTCACCGGCCATCTCGGCGATGTGATGAAAGAGTCGGCCCAGGCGGCCCTCTCCTATATCCGATCGAAGGAGAAAGAGCTCGGCTTTAAGGCCGATCTCTTCTCAAAGAGCGATATCCACATCCATGTTCCGGCCGGGGCGATTCCGAAAGACGGCCCCTCCGCCGGGGTGACGATGGCGACCGCCCTCGCTTCGCTCTTGACCGGAAAAGCGGTCCGGCGGGATGTCGCGATGACCGGCGAAGTCACGCTGCGCGGACGGGTTCTTCCGATCGGCGGCCTCAAGGAGAAGATCCTGGCGGCCAAGCGGGCCGGCATGAAAACCGTGGTCCTCCCGAAGCGGAACGAAAAGGATCTGGAAGAGGTCCCCCGCCACGTCCAGCGGGGCCTCGATCTGGTTTTCGCCGATCATATGGATGCGGTTCTGGCGGCGGCCTTTAATGTGAAGAAAACACCCGCGGTCCTGCCGAAGACGATCGCCAAGACGCAACGGGAAAAGCAGCGGAAGCGGCCGCGGATCGCCCCCACGGTTGCCACCGTTTAACATCGGGACTGAATGGACCTCCGTCAACTCGGCGAGTTTGGTCTCATCGATCGGATTCAAAAGCGGTTCCCCCCCCCCGCTTCGAACGTCCCGCTCGGCATCGGGGATGATGCCGCGGCGATCCTTCCCTCCTCCAAACAATACCTCCTCCTGACCACCGACAGCCTGATCGAAGGGGTCCATTTCGACCCGGCCTTCTCGACTTATCAAGAGGTCGGCTACAAATCGGTCATGGTGAACGTCAGCGACATCGCCGCCATGGGGGGCGCGCCCCGCTATTTTCTGATCTCGCTCGGCCTCACGAATCGGCAGTCGGTCAAAGAGATCGACCAGCTCTACAAAGGAATTGAAAAAGGGAGCCGCGAGGCGGGGCTCGATCTGCTCGGCGGCAACATCGCCTTTTCCACCGGACCCTTCTTTATCTCGCCGACCGTCCTGGGGGAAGTTCCGAAAAAAGAGCTGGTCAAGCGCTCCGGTGCACGGGAGGGGGACGGTCTCTATGTCACCGGGACGTTAGGGGAGGCCGCCGCCGGGTTGGCGCTGCTGCAGAAGGGAATCGAAACGGGGCGCTTTGCACGTCTGGTCCGCCGATATCGGGCGCCGCAGGCCCGCTGGCGGGAGGGACGCCTCTTGGCGAAGGGACGGATTGCATCGGCGATGATCGACCTCTCCGATGGGTTGAGTTCCGATCTGGGTCATTTGATGCGGCAAAGCGGCCTCGGCGCCGAGATTGAGGCCGCTTTGCTGCCGCTCTCGTCTCCCTTAAGGGCCGCGGCTTTACAAATGGGGACCGATCCGCTAGAGTATGCCTTACACGGGGGGGAAGATTACGAGCTCCTCTTTTCCGTCCCGGAACGTAACATCAAAAAACTCGAGAAGATGATCGAAAAGGGGCAGATCGCGGCGCATCGCATCGGGAAAATGACGCCGAAACGGCACGGCCTGAAACTGAAAGAGCCGAGCGGCCGCAGTCGAACCGTCGCACCGGGCGGCTGGGATCACTTCAGGGGCGTGGGGCAGGGCGCACCTGATGTGAAGATCTGAAATCAGCAGACTTCTTCCGGCGCCGGCCCCACATACAAGACATACAAATAGATCGGAAGGAAATAAAATGGGATTGATGCTGAAGGTGAAGGAGCAGGCGCGGCGGGTGTTGGGGTTGAACGATACGCCGCATCGAACTGCGCTGGCCTTCGCCGTCGGCGTCTTCATCGCATTCTCGCCGCTGCTCGGTCTTCACTTTATTCTGGCGATCATCTCGGCTTGGCTCTTCCGTCTCAATCGGGTGGCGATCCTGGTCGGCGCCTTCGTCAACAATCCCTGGACCTTCACCCCGATCACCCTCTCCTCCACCTGGTTCGGAATCGAGCTCTGCTGTAAAGCGAATCAGATCCCCCCGATCAATTGGGAGAACATCACTGTCGCCAACATGACGGCGCAGCTCAAATCGTATCTCTTCCCCTTTGTCCTCGGGTCGACCCTTCTGGGATTGGTCTTTTCGGTGATCGCCTATTTCGCAATGCTCTGGATGATCTCTCAATATCGGAATCGGAAGATGAAGAAACCCGAACCGGCGGCCGAATCTTCCAGCTCTTCGTGACGGACGATGGATAAGCAGTTCGATCAGTTCCGCGCCTCGCTTCTTTACTGCAACAAATGCGGCCGCGCCATGCCGGTCCGCGAGCGGCTCCTTCTCGTCCTTCCCGACGGAGAGCTCTACGAATACCTCTGCCAGGGCTGCGGCAGCTCTCTCGGCTCCAAGACCGAGCGGGCCACCGGACCGAAAGTCTCGATCGGGAAGACCCCTCCTCCCGCTCCCCCGACCGGACGACAGAAAAGACCCCCCCAGAGAAAACGGTAGCGCTAGACCCTTCTTTTGTCAGGTTGATTAAGAGACGGGCGATCGGTTTCGTCCCTTCCAGCCTGTCGCGAGGAGCAGCGTCCCCAAGACCAGAAATAGGACGGAGAGATGAAGATGGGCGGTGGGGTTGGGATCCCCCTCCGGATAAAGGAGAACCTTGATCGCCCGGAAGCCCCACCAGATGATCGTGAAGAGGGAGGCGCCGATGAGGATCGTGTAATCGCGCCGCGTCGCCTTGCTGCCGCGGATCCCCATCGAGAGGAGAAAGGCGCCGATTGCAAACGAGATCACCGCGACGGCGGCATGGGGAAGCATGAAGGGGTCGTTCCCCCAGTGAAGGTAGAGGACATAGAGCCGGAACCCCCACGAAAAGAAGATCACCAGGCCGGTCAGGATGATGAGCGCGCGTGCTTTCTTCGACATCTTACTCTGTTCTCCCGCTAAGTGATTCAAACGACGCTTCGGATTGTCTCAGACGGATGGCGTCCACAGAATCAGGCCGCCCCTTGCGCCCGCTCCAGGTTCAGATTGCCGTCGATGTACTTCAAATTAAATTTGAATAGGTCGATCTGCCAGCGCTCGCCCTTCATCAGATGGAAATCGTAACTGCCGACGAAGGTCCGGATGTTCTCGCCGGTCTGGTTCGGAAGATAATGCAAGGCGATCCCGTAGCAGAAGGCGGTCGCCTCGTTCCCCGTGACCTTGACCACGAAGTTTCCCGATTGATGATGGATCGCCTTCAGCGGCTTCAGCGCTTTCTCCCAGCTG
>SCUR01000381.1 GCA_004297235.1 Candidatus Manganitrophaceae bacterium
TTCCGATCTGAAGGAAACGGCTCTCGCGTCAGTGTCCTTCGGGAAGCGGGGGCCAACCGGGCCGACGTCCTGGTCGCGGTCACCGGGACCGATGAGGATAACCTGGTGATCTGCCAAGTGGCGAAGGCCGTTTTTAAATGTCCGCGCACCATCGCCCGGGTCAACGACCCCCGGAACGAATCGCTCTTCTCCACGTTGGGAATCGACGCCACCGTCAGCTCCACCCGGCTGATCGATTCATTGATCGAGGAGCAGGTGAAGGCCGAGGACATGGTGATCCCGCTGGTGACCCTCCGTGCCGGAAACATTGAAATTATCGAGGTCGATCTCTCCCGCTCCTCCCCTCTGATGGGAAAGCGGGTTCGGGAGATCAGCCTTCCGGAAGGAGCGATCTTTATCTCGATCATCCGGGGCGACGAAGTCGTCATCCCGAAGGGAGATACGGAGCTGATCCCCGGAGATAAAGTGGTGGCGCTGGTCAAAAAAGAGAAGGAGCAGGCGCTCCGAGAGATGCTCTAAGGCCGCCCCCGTCTCCTCCCCTGCTGGGACCCGATCCCGCATTCTTCGCTTTTCGCTTCCCCGATTCCCCTTGACAGAGGGAGGAGGGATTCGCTACCATCCCATGACTTAATAGGGCTTCAGAATGAAGATCGCAATCGCCTCAGATCATGCCGGTTTCGGGCTCAAAAACCGCATTCTCCGCTTTCTGGCCGAGAAGAAAATGGAGCCCCTCGACCTGGGCGCCAACGGTCGCGATTCGGTCGACTACCCCGATTATGCCATCGAGGTGGCCGAATCGGTCTCGAAGGGGAAGCTCGATCGAGGCATCCTCATCTGCGGAACCGGCATCGGCATGTCGATCGCGGCCAATAAGTTTCCCGGCGTTCGCGCCGCCCTCTGCCATAACGCCCTGACGGCTGAAGCAAGCCGGCGCCACAACGATGCGAACATCCTCGTTTTGGGAGAACGGGTCCTCGACGAGGAGACGGCGGTTCAAATTGTCGGCATCTGGCTGGAAACCGAATTCGAAGCAGGACGACATCAACGGCGACTCGATAAGATTCGAGCCATCGAAGAAGCCCGCCCGATCGGACCCCGATCATCGGGAGGATGCTGACTTCCGAGATCACCGAAAGAAGCCGCTCGTTTCCCCCTTCTCCGGCGTGAGAGGAAATGTGCCATCGACAATCAGTAAAATGGGATAAAGGATTTCAATATGAGTCACGAAAAAGACTTCAGTCTAAAGGCGGTCGATCCGGAGGTGGAGCAGGCGATCCTCCAGGAAGAGAAGCGGGAAGAGGAGAAGATCATCCTCATCGCCTCCGAGAATTATGTCAGTCGCGCGGTGTTGGAAGCGCAAGGATCGCTCCTCACCAACAAATATGCGGAGGGCTATCCCGGCCGTCGCTACTACGGCGGCTGCCAGTATGTCGACATCGTCGAATCGCTCGCGATCGAGCGGGCCAAGCAGCTCTTCGGCGCCGAGCATGTCAACGTTCAGCCCCACTCCGGCTCGCAGGCGAACATGGCGGTCTATTTTTCGGTCCTCAAGCCGGGCGATACCATTCTGGGGATGAACCTGGCGCACGGCGGACACCTCACCCATGGAAGCCCGGTCAACTTCTCCGGCATGCTCTACAAAGTGGTTTCGTACGGGGTTCGGAAAGAGACCGGCCGGATCGACTACGATGAAGTCGCCGCGACCGCCGAGCGGGAGCGGCCGAAGATGATTGTCGTCGGCGCCTCGGCCTACTCTCGAATTTTGGACTTTCCGAAATTCAAGGAGATCGCCGACCGCATCGGGGCCTATCTCATGGTCGATATGGCCCACATCGCCGGCTTGGTGGCGGCCAAGGCGCATCCGACGCCGATGCCTTACGCCGATTTTGTCACGACAACGACCCATAAGACCCTGCGCGGTCCGCGCGGGGGGATGATCCTCTGCTTGCAAAAACATGCCAAGATCATCGATAAGACGATCTTCCCCGGCATTCAGGGAGGCCCGCTGATGCATGTGATCGCGGCGAAGGCGGTCGCCCTGAAAGAGGCGCTCAGCCCGGAATTCGTCGTCTATCAAAAGCAGATCGTCGCCAACGCGGCCGCCCTGGCGAACGGGTTGATCTCCCGAGGCCACGCGATCATCTCGGGAGGGACCGACAACCATCTCATGCTCGTCGATTTAACCAAACAGGGGGTGACCGGGAAAGAGGCCGAAGATGCGCTTGAAGCGGCCGGGATCACGGTGAACAAAAATGCGATCCCCTTCGATGAGCGCCCCCCGGCCCAGACCAGCGGCATTCGATTGGGAACGCCGAACGTCACCAACCGCGGGATGAAAGAGAAAGAGATGGATGAAATCGCCTCGTTCATCGATACCGTCCTCCGCCATCGAAAGGACGAGCGGGTCCTCGAAGAGGTCCGGCAAAAAGTTCAAGCGCTCTGCAAGCGATTTCCACACTAAAGGCCCGATTTAAAACATGCACTGTCCGTTTTGCAGCCATCTGGAAGATAAAGTGGTCGACTCCCGCCTCAGCAAGGAAGGGGAGGTCATCCGCCGCCGGCGGGAGTGCCTCCACTGCCAGCGGCGTTTCACGACCTACGAGCGGGTGGAAGAGATCTTTCCGATGGTGATCAAGAAAGACGGCCGGCGCGAGCCGTTCGATCGCCATAAAATTTTCGCCGGATTGAAAAAAGCGTGCGAGAAACGGCCGGTCAGCGTCGATCTGCTCGAAGCGGTCGTCACCCGGATCGAGAAAAAGATTCAAGAGATGGGTGAGACTGAAGTCGAAAGCCGGGTCGTCGGCGAAGAGGTGATGCGGCAGCTGCACGGCATCGATCAGGTCGCCTATGTCCGCTTTGCCTCCGTCTACCGGGAATTCAAGGATGTCAATCAATTCATGTCGGAGCTGAAGACCCTCCTGGGCGAACAGGGACAAGAAAAAACCAGCAACGGAGAGATCAAAAACAAAAAGTAGCGTTGCTTTATCGACGATGAAAACGAAAAGGGATGGAGCGCGCTCCATCCCTTTTCGTTTTTCCTTCTCAATTCCGCCTATTAGGCGAACAGCAAAACGCCGATCAGAACGGCGACGAGATTGATCACTTTGATCATTGGGTTGATCCCCGGTCCGGCGGTATCTTTGTAGGGATCTCCGACCGTGTCGCCGGTGACCGCCGCCTGGTGGGCCGGGCTCTTCTTTCCGCCGTAATGGCCCTCTTCGATATATTTCTTTGCATTGTCCCACGCCGCCCCGCCCGAGGTCATCGAGATCGCGACGAAGAGGCCGGTGACGATGCTCCCGACCAACACCCCGCCGAGCGCCTTCGGGCCGAGGATCACCCCGACGATGAGCGGGGCCAAGACCGGAATCAGCGACGGCACCATCATCTTCTGCAGCGCGGCGATCGTCACGATATCGACACAGCGGCCGTAATCGGGCTTGCCGGTTCCCTCCATGATCCCCTTGATCTCCTTGAACTGCCGCCGGACCTCTTCCACGATCGAACCGGCCGCCTCTCCGACCGCCTTCATCAAATAGGCGCCGAAGAGGAAGGGAAGCATGCCGCCGATGAAGAGGCCGACCAGAACCAGCGGATCGGAGAGATCAAAGACCATCGCCGTCCCCCCCTTGGAAACCGAGCGGGTATATTCGGAAAAGAGAACGATCGCGGCCAAACCGGCGGAGCCGATGGCATAGCCCTTCGTCACCGCCTTGGTGGTGTTGCCGACCGCGTCGAGCGGATCGGTGACGTCCCGAACCTCTTTCCCCATGTTCGCCATCTCGGCGATTCCCCCGGCATTGTCTGTGATCGGGCCGAAGGAGTCGATCGCCACGACGATCCCCGCCATCGTCAACATCGCCTCCGCCGCGATCGCCACCCCGAAGAGCCCCGCGAGATAGTAGCTGCCGAGAATCGCCGCCGCGATCACCAGCACCGGCAGCGCCGTCGATTGGAGAGAGACCGCGAGCCCGGCGATAATATTGGTGCCGTGGCCGGTGACGGAGGCCTTTGCAATCTCCTGGACCGGACTGAATTTCTTGGCGGTGTAGTAATCGGTGATCACCACCAGGGCGAGGGTGACGGCCAACCCGATCAGCGCTGTGAGATAATAGTTGATCACCGGGATGCCGCCGACCCCCTGCATGAGCCAATTCGTCACCGGGTAGAAAGCAATCGCGGAGAGGATGCCGGTCGCGGCAAATCCTTTGTAAAGGGCCGGCATGATGCCGCCGCCCGGCCCGAGCTTGACGAACCAGCTCCCGACGATCGTCATCAAAATGGCCACCCCGCCGAGGATCAGCGGAAAGAGGAGGGCATTCTTCGCATCGGGATAAAGAAGATGGGCCAGCGCCATTGTCGCCACCGTCGTCACGGCGTAGGTCTCGAAAAGATCGGCCGCCATCCCGGCGCAGTCGCCGACATTGTCGCCGACGTTGTCGGCGATCACCGCCGGGTTGCGCGGATCGTCTTCCGGGATTCCCGCTTCGACCTTTCCGACCAGATCGGCCCCGACGTCGGCCGCTTTCGTGTAGATTCCCCCGCCGACCCGGGCGAAGAGCGAGATCAAGCTTCCTCCCAACCCGAGCGAGAGAAGGGCCGGAATCGTCTTCGCCTCCCCGGCGATCGCCGAGGCCGCGGCATAAAATCCGGTGACCGCCAGAAGACCCAAACTGATCAGAAGCAGGCCGGTCACCGCCCCGCCGCGAAAGGCGACCTGCAGCGCGGCGTTCATCCCCTGATGGGCCGCCTGGGCGGTCCGCGCATTGGCGCGGACGGCGACCATCATGCCGACATAACCGGAGATTCCGGAGGCGATTCCGCCGACCAGGAAGCCGGCGGCGGTCAGCAGGCCGAAATGCTCCGACCAAAACCCGGAGACCCAAAGGAGAGCAAAAAGCACCGCCGCCACCACCGAGATCGTTTTAAATTGCCGGATCATGTAGGCTTGCGCCCCTTCATGAATCGCCGCCTGGATCTTTCTCATCTCAGGGGTTCCCGGATCGAGTTTCATCACCCAGAATGAGAGATAAAGGGCG
>SCUR01000382.1 GCA_004297235.1 Candidatus Manganitrophaceae bacterium
ATCAGCTCAATTTTCTGGGGTCGCAAGGATGGGAGCTGGTTCAGATCATTCATCAGCCTGAAGAAACCTACCCTTTTCTCTGCATTCTCAAAAAGCGATCGGAGGAATACGATTGAGGGTCGTCGCACTCTTCATTCTCTTCCTCCTCTCCGCCAAACAGGCCTGGCCGAGCGAGATTTTTTTCACCCCGTCGCGGATCGCCGGGTCGGTCCTCTTCCTTTATCTGGCCGGGACCGCGGTCTATCGATGGAGCCGAGCGCCGGTCCGGACCGTTGCGATGCGGTGGGAGGGGATGGCCCTCTGCCTGCTGCTGGTCCATGCCGGGGTCCAGCAGACCGGGGGCGTTCACTCCTACTTCAACGCGCTCTATCCGATCCTGATCCTCCTCGCTTCCTTACAGATCAGCTTTTTCAAAAGTATGATGTTGGCTTTCGGCGTGCTGGTTCTGGAGGGGCTCGGTCTCTATGCCGCGCCTCCGGAGGAGGGGCTGTCCCCCTGGATTGTTTTCTTTCCACTCGTTTTAATCGCCATTCCGCTTATGATGAAGGGGGGGCTTCGCGCCCTCTATCGAGAGCGCAAAAACCTCCTGAAGAAGCTCAAACAAGCGAAAAGGGAAGAGGCCGGCCCGACGCTGCCGCAGATCGAGCAAAATCCGGAGCTGGCCCGCCTCTCAAGAGAAGAAGAGAAGGATGAAGAGCGCGCATTGGCCGGAAAGCTGCAGATCCATCTGGAGCATCTTCTCGGCCTCATCCTCGCCAGTCGAATGCAGGCGCATCGCGCCGTCTTTCTGTCTTTGGACCGGGAGAAGGAGTATCTCTGGATTCAGGCGGCCAGAGGACGGCAAGAGCCGCTCGGCATCGATCGTCAAAAGATCATTCCCCTCGGAGAAGGGATCATCGGCTGGATCGCCAGGGAGAAGCGGGTCATCTCGATCGCCGACCTGCAAAATCAAAAAGGGCCGTTGGATTACGACGACGGATCGGTCGCCCCGCATTCCCTCCTGGCGATGCCGGTGCTCGACCGCGATCTCTTCGAAGGGCTCCTCTGCATCGACAGCCTCGCCGACCATGCCTTCTCGGCTCAGGACGAAGAGGTCGTCCGGCTGATGGCCGAGGAAATCGTGACGGTCCTGACCTACTACCGGGATCAGCAGCGGATGAGCCAGCGGACGCGTGTCTACTCGGCCCTTCTGGAGATCAGCAAAAACCTGGGATCGCGGCTCGATCTGAATCACCGGCTGGAGATCACCGCCGATTCGGCCAAAGAGATCATCGATTACGACCGCTGCTTCATCTTTCTCGTCGAGCGGGGGGAGCGGCGGATGACGGTGAAGGCGGTGAAGGGGTACGATCCGACCATCGTCGATTACAACTTCGCCCTGACGAACGGGTTGCTCAGCATCATCGTCAAGAACCGGCAGGTGCTTCTTTTCTCCCAGGTTCCCTCGCAGCGGACGAAGCACAAAATTTTTCCCGACACCTGTAAGATCAACATCGATTGCCAGTCTTTTCTCGGCCTGCCGCTGATCATCGAGGATCGGGTGATCGGCGTGGTCCTCTTTCTCTCCGAGCAGGAGAACGCCTTCACCACCTACGACCGGCATGTTCTCTCGATCCTCTGCAATCATGTCGCGATCTCGATCGCCGAAGCGCAGGCCCATGCGCAGGTCGAGCAGCTGGCGATCACCGACGGCCTGACCGGCGTTTACAATCACCGCCGCTTCCAGGAGCGGCTGCAAGAGGAGTTCCTCCGCAGCGCCCGCCATCCGGAGCCTTTTTCGATTCTGATGATCGACATCGACTATTTCAAAAAGATCAACGATACCTTCGGGCATCCGGCCGGCGATGCCGTTTTGAAGATCATCGCCAAGCTCCTGGTCAAAATGGTCCGAAAGCTCGACATGGTCGCCCGATACGGCGGCGAGGAGTTTGTCGTGCTGCTCTTGAAGAGCGATTCGATGCAAGCGTGGCAGATGGCGGAGCGGATTCGCAAGACGATCGAGTCCGCGCCGATCGATTGGCAGGGGCAGAAGATCGAGGCGACCGTCAGCATCGGCGTCGCCTCCCAGCCGGACGATGCGACCAAGCGCGAGGAGCTGATCGCCTGCGCCGACAAAGCCCTCTACTCCTCCAAACGCGCGGGACGAAACCGCTCCACTCTCTTCAAAGACCTCACCCAGGATATGTATGAGGTCGGTTAACCGGTCAAAGAATCGTTCGTGAGATACCGCCCCGCCGCGATGACAGAAAACACCCGGTCGATCCTGATCAAAAAAAGAGCCGCCCTCTCTCTTTTTATTTTCCTAATCGTCTGCACCCTCTCTTCCCCTCCGGACCGGGTCTCTGCATTTGATCTGCCATCGGCTGCGATCGATTCAGCGAATCTGCGCATTCAGGAAGAGACGCTTTCCTCAGACCGGCCGAGCCGGTTCGAAGGGACCCCCTTTTTGGGGCCGATCGCCGGGGACCCG
>SCUR01000383.1 GCA_004297235.1 Candidatus Manganitrophaceae bacterium
ACCGGCGCTTGAATCGGCGATGTGACGAGGGTTGCCATGAATTTATCAAAAGGGTTTATTGATCCGAGCATGGATCGACGCAAAGCGGGCCGGACCCGGGGAGCCGGGCAATGGCCCCTTCTCGTTCTCTTTCTCGGTTGTATGATGGTCCTGCCGGCCGTTCTGCTGGGGCGATCGCTGGCCGAGCAGTGGGAATCGAGGCTCGCGGCGAAGGCCGATGAAGAAGCGCTGTCGACGGCGAGGCTGATCGCCCGAAATGTCGGGCTTCAAGTCGATGAATATGCCCGGGCGGTCGAGATGCTGGCGAGACAGGTGGAGGCGTGGGGAACGCTGGAGCCGGCCGTGCTCCAGAAGATTGTGACGACGGAGAAGGCCGCTTTTCCCGGGTTGGCCCTGATGTATGTCGGAAGCGCCGACGGATTCTCGATCGCGGTCGATCCTCCTTTCGATAAATTCGGGACGCCGAACGCGGGGACCAATTATCGGGACCGGGATTACTATCAGGAGGTGGTCCGCACCGGAAAGACATTCATCTCTCCGGCGAGGATGGGCCGCGTGTCGCACGTCCCCAATATACAAATCGCCGCCCCCATATGGGATGCGAAGGGCCGGTTCGTCGCTTTCTCTCAGGATGCCATCGATCTATTGAATGTCATTCCGGCCCGGGTGGAGGAGATCACTGCCGGAAAACCAAACCTCAAGGTGGTTGTGATCGATCGGGAGGGAAAAACCCTCGCCCATCCCGACAAAGCGGCGATCGAGGAGCTGCGCGACCTTTCGAAGCATCCTCTTTTCAAACCGACGACACAGCCGGACGGAGAGCTGCGCCGCGGCGTCGATGAAACAGGAACGGCGGTTCACGCCGCGGCCGCCCCTGTTCTGAAACGAGCGTTGAATTGGCAGGTGGTGGTTTATCAAACCGAGGAGCAGATCAAAACGGAGGCGGCCGCGGCAGGCCGTCAAATCTGGCTCGTCACGGCAGCGGGACTCTTGACCGGACTGGTCTTTGTCGCGCTGGCCGCTTGGTTGAGTTTGAAACGTCCCCCTTCAAATGAATAGAGGGTAGATCCGAAGCCACCCGGAAAGGGAGAGAACCATGGAAACGCCTCAGGAAGGAAAGCAACAAGGCAAACGGGATCTGCGCCTCTACTCGCTTATTTTTCTCTGCCTGATCGCCGCGCTGCCGGCGGTGGTGTTCGGCTATCTACAGGGAAAACGATGGGACGCAGCGGCGAAAGCGCTCGCCGATCGGCAGGCGCTGCTGGTTGCAAGAGAGATTGCGACAGAGATCGGAAGGCAGGTCGAAGACAACGCGCGGGTGATGGAGGCCTTGGCCCAGCTGGTGGAGATCCGGGGAACGTTGGAGCCGGCCGTTCTTCAGAAAATGGCGACCGCGCAGAGGGCCCCTTTTATCCCTTTTTCATCACTGATGTATATCGCCGACGCCAAGGGGATTGCCGTCGCCTATGATCCTCCCTTTGATAAATTCGGCACGCCGAACGTCGGCACCGACTACAGCGATCGCGATTATTATAAAGAGCTGGTCCGCACCGGCGGGACCGGGCCGGCGATTATCGGCCCCGTGCGGATGGGCCGGCGCGCGCATGCCCCCAACGTCCAGACGGCCGCCGCCGCCCATGATGCCCAAGGGAAGTTTTGGGCCTTCACCCAAGGGTCGATCGATTTGACCACCGTGCAGCCGGAAGTGGAGCAGATCATTGCGGGGACACCCGATTTAAAAGTCGTGGTCACTTCGAAAGAGGGGAAGGTCTTTATCCATCCGGACAAAAACGCCTGGGAGGAGATGCGCGACCTCTCCCAATATCCCCTCTTCCAACCGCCCCGAAATTCCGATGGAGAGATCCGCAGCGGCGTGGATGAAGCGGGCACGGCGGTTCGCGCCGCCGTGATTCCGATCTTGCAGCGGGGAATTCAGTGGCAGGTGTTCGTCTATCAGCCGGAGGCGTTGATCAACGCGCAGGCCGCCGCGGCACAACGCCAGACCTGGACCCTTCTCGGCACCGCCCTGTCGACCGGGTTCGTCTTCGCCGGACTGGTTTTCTGGAGAGGAAGTCGATCATAAAAGGATCGATCACAACAATGCGGACACTTTTGCTCAGCTTCTTCCTCCTCTTCTCCTCCTCGATAGCCGTCCTGACTTTCGGCGCAGAGGACCCCCTGGTCCTTGTGGTCTCGTTGGAGAACAACATCGGCGAGATCACCCCCGAAGAGCTGAAGTCGATCTATTTAAAAGACAAAAAAAGCTGGCAAGACGGCACCCCCATCTTTCCGATCGATTTGGGACAACCGGAAGCCCAGGAGCGCTTCAGCAGGATCATTTTAAAAAAGAACCTGCGTGAAGTGAAGATCTACTGGATGCAGCAAATTTTCACCGGAAGGGCCGCCCCCCCTCTGATCGTGAAGGACGACCGAGAGGTCAAAGAATGGATCGCCTCCAATCGCGGCGCCATCGGCTACATCCATTCCAAGAGCCTGGACGATACGATCAAACCAATCCTGATCGGCGATAAAAGGACACTCCAATGAGGAGGGTCCCCTTTTTTCTAAAGTCGGAAATGTTCCGGTGGACTCTTCTCCTCCTGATCACCTTGATTTTCGTCGGCGGGCTTTTTTATACCAACCTGATTTCAAAATCGAATTCCAGAGACATCACCGAAGTGCAGGAGAAGGCATTCCCGGTGTTGGAGAGGATCAACCTTTTAAAGCTCAAGCTCCGACTGATCCAAGAGAAACTCTATCTGGCCGTCTTGGCGGAGGAGGCGGCAAAAGTGCTCGATGTCGAAAAAGAAGAAGTGGTTATTTTAGATATCATGACTCAGCTTCGGCAGCAGGCCGATTACCTGCCGGCGCTGGCGACGCTTCGGCCCGCTTTTCAAGAATACATTCAGCTGGGAGAAAGCGTCGCCCGCTATTTGATTGTGCACGGCAACGATTTTGTGCCGATCCAGCGCCAAATCGCCGAGTTCACCGAGAAGGGGAAACTTCTCTCCGAAAAGCTCGAAGAGTTGAGCGTGCAGAGCCAGAACAATTTTATTTCCGTCTTGAAGCATTCCAAAGACAACTCCGAATTAATGCTCCAGATCAGCTTCTTTTCCTCCGTGTCGGGCTTCCTTCTGATGGGGGGGGTCCTGATTGTGATCTTCAACCTCAATCGCCGTCTGGCCCATATCAATCGGAATCTGGCCGGGGAGGTCAAAAGCCGGACGGCGGAGCTGGAGTCGTTTGTCTATACCATCTCGCATGATTTAAAGGCGCCGGTCGTCTCGATGAACGGGATGGCCTCTCTTCTGATGGAGAACCACTCCGAGCAGTTGGGCGAAAGGGAGCGCTACTACGTCCAGAGGATCATTGCGAACGCGGCCTATATGGAAGAGTTGATTCAAGGTCTTCTCGTCCTCTCCCGCATCGGCAAGAAGCAGGAGCAGCCGGAGCCGGTGGATGCTCGCTCCGTCATCACACAGATCGTGGACATTCAAAAAGAGCGCTTCGCCGAGAAAAGGATTGCCGTGGTCGTCCAGCCCTCCCTCCCCCACTTTGTCTTCGATCGGACCGCGCTCACCCAAATCTTTCAAAACCTGATTCTTAACAGCGCAAAGTTCATGGGAGATCAGCCCCATCCTACCATTGAGATCGGGGGAAAGCTGCTGCGGGATGCGGTTCGGTTCTATGTCAAAGACAATGGGATCGGCATCGACCCCGAGTATCATGCTAAGATCTTCGGCATTTTTCAGAGACTGAAGGAGATCGAGGTGGAAGGGACCGGCGTCGGCCTCTCCATTGTAAAAAAGGTCGTCGATCTGGCCGGAGGCCGCGTCTGGATCGAATCCAAAAAAGGGGAAGGGGCCACCTTTTTTGTCCAACTGCCGCGGATTCCAAAATCTCCCTCCTCATCCTCAACCTGGCAAATCTCCTCTCGCAAAACCTAACTGGATGATCGGTCAACGGATCGACTCCGGACAGACAACATCCTCTCTCCGGCACACTCCGTATCCTCTCTCTACAGATATCGTGGAAACGGCGGACCATGCCCGCCTGGCGAGAGTGGATGATCCCATCGAATCAGACCCTCCTTCAGAATGAAAAGAGAACACCCGAATTATAAAATGGTAAGACCCTCTTTACAAATTCTGAAGATTGATCTTTATCATTGACCGGTCTCTACTCGAGTGGTATAAATATCGCGATATTTTAATATCAGAATATACCTTTTCTGATCCTTTGCTCAGAGCAAACTCTCCGAAAGGAGGGGGCGCAGAGCCACGGGACTACATCCGCAACAGGATATGTCCGCCGGGCCGCCAGAGGGATTCCTTTGGCGGCTTTTTTATTTTTATGGGAGAAACCATGCGACGGTTGATTCGAAAATTCGCCCTCATTATCTTGATCATCCCCTTTGTTCTCCTCGCCGGCTTGGTTCACTTCTCTCATCAATCTCCTTTGTCCAGCGTGAACGCCGAGACCGAAAGGCCGCCCCTCCCGGGGGACCTCCCGGCCAACTTCAATCATGATGCTACCTCTTTTCCCTTGCTGGGAGCGCACAAGAATCTGAAATGCGCTCAATGCCATCTCGGCGGGAAATACAAAAGCCTCCCGACCGCCTGCGAGAATTGCCACAACGGTCAAATCGCCTATGGAAAACCGAAGAATCATGTGATGACCTCGCAGAGCTGCAACACCTGCCATCAACTCTCCGGCTGGATCCCCGCGACCTTTCGTCACGACCCGTCGACGACGACCGGGCAATGCACCACCTGCCACAATGGGCAGACGGCGGAAGGAAAGCCGCAAAACCACATCGCCACCACACAACAATGCGACACCTGCCACAAGACATCGGGATGGGTTCCGGCGACCTTCCGTCACGATCTCGCCGCGGTGACCGGCCAATGTTCCACCTGTCATAACGGCCAGAAAGCGACGGGGAAACCACCGAACCATCTCGCCACGACCCAACAGTGCGATACCTGTCACAAGATCACGGGCTGGATTCCGGCGAGCTTCCGTCATGACCCGGCGATCGTCGCGGGGCAATGCAGCACCTGCCACAACGGCCAGAAGGCGACCGGGAAGCCGCAAAATCATATCGCCACGACGCAGCAATGCGACAGCTGCCATAAGACCACCGGCTGGGTTCCGGCCACCTACACGCACGATGCAAGCGCCGTCGGTCAATGTTCCACCTGCCACAATGGTCAGAGAGCGACCGGGAAGCCGCAGAACCATCTGATGACCACGGCGCAGTGCGACACCTGTCACAAGACCACCGGCTGGATCCCGGCCACCTTCCGGCATGATCTGGCGACGGTCACCGGCCAATGCGCCACCTGCCATAACGGGCAGCGGGCCACCGGAAAACCGCAAAGCCATATTGCGACAACCCTCCAGTGCGACACTTGTCATAAGATCACCGGCTGGATTCCGGCGACTTATCCGAGCCATGACAATCCAAGGTTGATCGGCGCGCACGCTCCGCTGGAGTGCAAGGTCTGTCACACGCAGTCGTTCTCAACCGCTTTTTACCGGGACGGAACCCAGTACGGCTCTTGCGCCAACTGTCACGCCCGGGACTACAAATACCCCGGCCCGCCGGAGCACCGGAACGCCGGGGCGACGCTGGCCGACTCCCTTCGGGCGAACGCCACCTGTTCGAACTGCCACAAACACGCCGGCTATCAGGAATTCTAGAAGGAAAGGATGCGGACGCTGCGGCACAACGCCAGAATCGCCCTCCTTCTCCTTCTCTGCCTGCTGACGGCCGGCTGTTCATTCCGGCTGAAGAGAGAGGAGATTGGATCGGACGCCTTGAAGAAGGGGATCGACGCCTTTCAACGGGGCGAGTACGATCAGTCCCGGCTGATCTTCTCCGAGGTCATCCGCACCCGGCCGGGATCGCCCGATCTGGAGGAGGCGCAGTGGTATCTGGGGGCCTCGGCCGAGAAACAGGGGAAGCGCGAGGAAGCGCGGGAGCAATACACCCTCTATCTAAAAAATTTTCCCTCGGGGCGCCATACCGCCGAGGCCCAAGAGCGATTGGCCCTGATCGCCGCGGGGGGCGCCTCCGCCGCGGCCCCGCCCCCCGCCCCTCCCTTGGCACGCACCCGCTCCAGCGGGCGCTATGGAAAATTCTCCGGCGCCTTGACGACCGAGTACCTGTATGACGATCAGATCTCGCCGGAACCCTCGGTCACCGTTCAAAACCGGGTCAGCGAATTTCTCGATTTTCGCTGGAAGAGCGCCGGGGAGACCGATCTTCGAATCTACTTCTCCGGGATGTACTCCCACGATCTCCTCGATCACGCGCACTCCCGATCCCGGATCTCCAAACTGTTCGGCGAATGGAACGAAGCGGCCGGATTCTATTCGCTCCGATTCGGACGGCAGCCGGCTTCGGGAAACACGCTCTTCAGCCGGTTCGACGGCCTCTCGGCCGTCTACCGCCCCTCCAATCTCGTCCATCTGAATGTCGCCGCCGGCTATCCGGTCGAAGCCTTCGGCACCCATAATCCGGGGGTGAAATCGGATCGGCAATTTTACGAGCTCTATGCCGCCGTCTACGATCTCTTCCACCTCAACGGCCGAATCTACTACACCGAAGAGTTCAACGAGCGTTTCTCCACCCGGCGAGCGGTCGGATGGAACGGTTTCTGGATTCGGGACGATTGGACGGTCACCTCGATTCTCGACTACGACCTCGATTTCAAAAGCTGGAACGATCAGCTGCTCGGCCTCGACTACAGCCGGGGGATCTTCCGTTATTCGGGGGCGGTGGAGCGCCGAAAGAATCCTTTTCTCGATTACGCAACGGCCCTCTTCGATTTCAGCCTCCTCGGAAACACGCCGCCGGTCACCTCTTTGGGGGCCCTTCGGGAAATCAAAAGCCGGGATGAAATCCGGTCCCTCGCGCTGAACAACACGACCGATTCGTTGGAATTTCGGATCGGGATCACCGCCGATTTCTCTTCGGTCTGGCGCGGCGATCTCCGCTATGCCCACATCCAAAGCGATGCCGTCGAGATGGTCAATCTCGTCGGCACGAAAGTCGATAAGCGGGCCGACCGGATCGCCCTCTTTCTCTCGGAGCGAAACGGCCTTCGCCTCTCGGAGATCTGGACGTTCCTTCTCATGGCGCAGCCGGCGACCGATTCCAACACGACGACGGCGACCAGCACCCTCTCCCGGTATTGGAGAAACGGCGCCCTCGGATCGCTCCGCGTGCGGTGGGAGAAGACCGAGTTCAAGAACATCGACAGCCGCTCGACCCGAATCGTCCCCGGCGCCGCCGCAAACTTCCCCCTGTTCGGGGAGATCCAGGCGAGCGTGGAGGGGGATTATTCCATCGAGAAGAACAACAGCTCTCCGGAAACACTGAAGACGATTCAGACCCGAATCAGCCTGACCGTTCCATTTTGACGGCCGGGTGTTCATCAACCGAAAGGAGGAAAACATGAAGATTGAAATCGATCAGGACGGATGCATCGGCAACGGCAGCTGTGAGTCGATCTGCTCGGACCTATTTAAGGTTGAAGCGGGAAAGGCCAAGGTCCTTGCCAAGGAGATCTCTGAGGATCGACGTGAAGCGGTCATCGAAGCGGCCGAGGGCTGCCCGGTTCAGGTCATTACCGTCTGGAACGGCGCCAAACGGCTCTATCCGGAGTAACCGAACGGCGGCTCTTCTCAAGGGAGAATGCCGGACGTGGACGACCGGTCCGGCATTCTCCGGAGCCGACAGGTCAAACTGCGAGGCAGACATTGAAGCTCAAAATTTTTTTCCTCATTCTCGGTTGCACGGCGGGGATCGCGCTTCCGGCTTATTTTAGCTTCCATCCTTATCGGCCGAAGGCGCTCCTGCCCCGCTGGATCGGCATCCTCGGCTCGGCGATGATGATCGGCGGCGCTTTCTTTTACACTCTCCGAAAACGGATCAAAGCGCTCAAAAGCTTCGGCAAGATGAAGAGCTGGCTCGACGTCCATATCTTCCTCTGCCTTCTCGGACCGCTTTTGATCGTCTATCACAGCGCCTTTGCGATCAAGGCCCCCAACTCCGCCGTCGCTTTCTATGTAATGTTGATGATGGTGACGAGCGGTCTCGTCGGCCGATACATTTTCCGTCATTTTCAGCTGACCCTCTCCGGAGAGCGGGCCACCCTGCGGGAAATCGGAGAAGAGGCCGCCCAATTGAATGCAAAGATCCAGACCCATTTCTCGGACGCTCAGAAAATTCTCGCCACGATCACGACCTTCTTTGATCTGCGCGCCGCGCCGAAGCCGGCCGGACTCTCCGGCCTGGTCGGCGTGATGTTCCGGCTCGACCGGCTGGAGCGGCGGCTCCGGCGCCAAATCGGGAGACATCTTCAGGAACAAGGCCGCCCCCTCGTCCGCCAAGCCGCCTCCGAAGCGGAATCGTTCGAAGGCCTTTTGATCCGGCGGATCAGTCTGGAGAAAAAAATCGCGGCGCTGGAAGTCACCACGAAGCTTTTTTCATACTGGCACAAACTGCATGTTCCGATCGTCTGGATGCTTCTCTTTACGTTTCTGATCCATGTCGCGGCGGTGATGCTCTTCTAGGCAAAGGGAACGATGGCAAGAGCAAGCCGACTTCTTCTCCTGATCCTCCTCCTTGTTCTCGGCGCGACCCGCGCGGCCCCCGCCATCGACATCCTTAAAGGAATCATGCCGGGGAAGGTCTCCGCGCTTCACGAAAAGGTCGAGGGGAGCTGCCTCGAATGCCATGTCCTGGGGCAGAAGCAGTTCTTCGAGAAGTGCCTTGCTTGCCATAAAGAGGTCCAGCGCGATATCGAGGGGAAAAAGAGTTTCCATGGGAAGATCGACGCCCCCCGCTGTGAAACCTGTCACGCCGAGCATAAGGGGCGGGAGAATTCTCTCATCGATTTTAAGAAGGAAAAGTTCGATCACACACAAGCGGAATTTTCTCTCGTCGGGAAACATCGCCAAGCCGAATGCGCCGGATGTCACCTAAAACATAAATATCGTGAAACGCCGCGCGATTGTTTCTCTTGTCACGTGAAAAAGGACAAGCACGAAGGGGGTCTGGGGAAGGCCTGCGAGCGATGCCACACGTCCGATGGTTGGAAGGAAATCAAATTCGATCATTCCAAAACGCGGTTTCTTCTGGAGGGGAAGCATCAAACGGTTGGTTGCGAGAAGTGTCACGCGGCCGCTCCATTTTCGTCCACACCGACGACCTGCGTCGGATGTCATCAAAAGGAAGACAAACACAAAGGGGTTCTGGGCCGGCAGTGCGAGAACTGTCACACGGCCGCTGCGTGGAAGAAGATCCTCTTCGATCACAATAAGACGGAGTTCAAGCTCATCGGCCGTCATCAGGAGGCCCCCTGCCTAAAGTGCCACAAGAGTCCTCAGCTCAAGGAGACCCCCAAGGTCTGTTTTAGCTGCCATCAAAAAGAGGATCGGCACAAAGGGGTTCTGGGCCGCCAATGCGAGAGCTGCCATTCGGCGGAGGGATGGAAGAAGATTCTCTTCGACCACGACCAGACCCGGTTCAGATTGATCGGGAGTCACCGGGAGGCGCCCTGTTTGAAATGCCATCAGACCCCGCAACTTCGGGAGACCCCCAAGGCCTGTTTTGAATGTCATCGAAAGGAGGATCGGCATAAAGGAAAACTGGGGCAGGAGTGCGACCGCTGCCATGTCGCCGAAAAGTGGAAACGGATCACCTTCGATCACGCCGCCACAAAGTATCCGCTGATCGGGAAACATATCACCGTCCCCTGCGCGACATGCCACGCGGAGGAGCGATACAAAATTTCAAGCGAATGCAGCACCTGTCATCGGAAAGACGACAAACACCAGGGGAAGCTGGGCGATAGTTGCGATCGGTGCCACGTCGAGAAGGCTTGGAAGGAGATTCAAAAGTTCGATCATCGGAAAACGCGCTTTCCCCTCCTCGGAAAGCACGAGCCGATTCGCTGCGCGCGATGCCATCCAACCCTTCTTTTCAAAGATGTCTCCTCCGTCTGTGTCGATTGCCATCGGGAGGATGACTATCATCGAGGGAGCTTTGGGGCGAAATGCGAATTTTGCCACGCAGCCGACGACTGGAAGCGGCAGACGTTCGACCATGTCAAGGAGACCGGCTATCCGCTGGTCGAGAAGCACAGCAAGATCAAATGCGGAGATTGCCATCGGAAGCCGCTCTTTAGTCAAAAAACCTCCCGTCAGTGCGTGCAATGCCATCGTCGGGACGATCCCCATGACGGCGAGCTCGGCGCCCGATGCGAGATCTGCCACACCACTGTCGGCTTTAAGGTGATCAAAAAAATTTCGTCCGAAAAAGAATTCATCGGGATCGCCCGATTCCGGAGGACGACCGATCGGTGAAGGGATCGTGAGATCCGCGCGGAAGGCGGCTTACGGCGTCTCCGAAGAGGGAGGATCTTTCTTGGTGAGAAAGCGGGAGATGTCGCCGATCTGGGTTGGATCGGGGGAGAGGAATTCGACGCCGACCCCGTTCTGACCGGTCCATCGAACCTGGCCGGCGAGGTGGATCTCTTCCTCGTTGAGGAAAAACTGCACCTCGACGATATCACCGGGATGAAGGGAGTGGGAAGTCCGCAGAGAACAACCCCCTTCGCTGAGATCGGTCAACAACGAAGGCGTTTTATCCAAAAAGGCCTCCTGCTTGATTTTCAAACGGGCCGAGCGTCTCGAAATGGAAGCGTCCTGGATCTTCTGAATGGCATTCACCAGACGGAGGACCTGATCGTCGTTTTCGGGCTCGAATCGGATGCCGTATTGGTTGGGACCGGCAAGATGGATCACCCGGCCGGGCAGGTGAAATTCCTCATCGAAGGCGGAGAAGGTCAAGTGGATCGGATCGGAATCGTTGATCGGCTGGTTGCACTCGACCAGACAGCCGCCGAGGCTCAGCTTCTTGACGGTCGCTCGAATGTCGCGATTAATGAGCGCGTCGAGGTTGATGTC
>SCUR01000384.1 GCA_004297235.1 Candidatus Manganitrophaceae bacterium
GGAGTACCGGGGCCGGCTCGGCGTGGTCGATATCGGTTTTCCCCCGGCGCTGATCGAAGCGGCCAAGATCCCGATCGATCTGATTCTCCCTCAAGAGCTGGCCGGCTTTCCTCCGCCCCGTCCCCGCGGCGCGCACAAGGGAACGGCGGGGCATCTTCTCGTGATCGCCGGCTCGTTCGGAAAGAAGGGGGCGGCGATGATGGCTTCGTCGGCGGCGCTGCGATGCGGCACCGGCCTCGTCACGGTCGCCCTTCCGAAGTCGATCGACCTCGCCACCGCCGGGCTGATGGAAGCGATGACCCTCCCGCTCCCGGAAACATCGGAGGGGACCCTCTCCCTGGCGGCGGAGAAAAGTCTCCTTCAGGCGGTCCAAGGGAAAGACGCCGTCGCGATCGGGCCGGGGCTCTCGCAGAATGAAGAGACGCAGCGGCTGATCCGAACGCTGATCGCGGAAACCTCTCTTCCGATGGTGATCGACGCCGACGGCCTCAACGCCCTCGCCGGAGATCTCTCGGTCCTCAAGAAACGAAAGGCGCCGGTGATCTTGACCCCGCATCCGGGAGAGATGAGCCGTCTGGTCGGAAAGCGCGCCGATGTCGTTCAGAAAGAGCGCTTCACGGTCGCGGCCGAGTTCGCGAAGCGGTGGGGGGCGATCGTGGTCTTGAAAGGGGCGCACACCGTCATCGCCGCCCCCGACGGGATGGTCCGGGTGAACAGCACCGGAAATCCGGGCATGGCGACGGCCGGCACCGGAGACGCCCTCACCGGGATGATCGCCGCCTGGCTGGCGCAGGGGATCTCCCCCGTCGAAGCCGCCGCCTGGGGGGTCGCGCTCCACGGCCATGCGGGCGATCTGGCCGCCGCCGCGCGCGGGGAGATCAGCCTGATCACCTCCGATTTGATCGAGAAGATTCCGGAGGCGATCCAAACCTTCCGCACATCGGAAACGGCACGATTATTATGAAACCGTGGAGACGTCCCGCCGGGACGGCTCTACAACAGAAATCAAGAGGCAATCAATGACACTGACCCAAATTACCTTCTTTTTCCTTCTGATCATTTCCGTGATCGGCATCTCCATGGTCGTCCACTCCTGGATCGACAAGCGGCGGATCAAAAAAAACTTTCTCCGGCTCGCCACCGAGCTAAAGGGCTATGTCGTCCAGGAAAACAGATTGATCTATCCCTACTTCACCGGCGATATCGACGGGCGGCGCTTCGATCTCTTCTTCAAAGTCGTCAAGGTCGGCCGCCAGCATATCCTCTACTACATCTACAGCCTCAAATCGGACGTGCCGTGCGATCTCCTTCTGCTCAAGTCGGAGTATTTCAAACCGATCAAAGATGAAGCGGCCTTTTCCGGCAATGCCGGACAGATCGTCCAGGAGATCGCCCCAAACTATCAGCTTCGGTCGTTGCAGCCGGAGGCGGCGCGAGAAATTTTCGAGAAAGCCGGCATCAAAGAATTTCTCTCTCCCCTTGATGAATTTTCAAGCCTGCAGCTCGGCCCCGACGCCCTGGTGGTCGGAAAGCCGTACGACGGGCCGGGCGACACCGATCCCTCTCACATCGTGCGCAATGTCGGTACGCTGAAGAATCTGGCCGAGGCGATGGAACGATGCTTCGCCCCCGCCTAGGAGAAGAGGGATCGATGGCTTCTCCGGCCGCCGGAGATCAGACCGAAGCGCGTCTCCTCCTTTGGAGCGACCGGACGGAGTCAACCCTCGCCCTCGGGGAATGGATCGGAAAAGAGGCGGTCGGCGGCGAGGTCCTCGCCCTCATCGGCCCATTGGGCGCCGGGAAGACCCGCTTCGTTCAAGGGCTGGCCAAAGGGCTGGAGGTCGCCGAGCGTTACATCACCAGTCCCACCTTCATCCTGCTCCAGAGTTACGAGGGGCGGCTCCCGCTCTATCACATCGATCTCTACCGGATCGAAAAAGAGACCGAGATGGAGCCGCTCGGCCTGGAGGAGTTTTTGGAAGGGAACGGGGTGACCGCCGTCGAATGGGCCGACAAGGGATTGAATACGCTCCCTCCCGCGCGGCTGACGATCACGTTTCGTTATGCCGGGGAGGAGCAACGGGAGCTTCACCTTCGCGCGGCGGGAGCGCCTTACACGGAATGGCTTCGTAAAATTCGGGAGAGCGGTCGATGGAAGATCCTCGACGAAAAGAATTAGCGGCGATCGCGCGCGAGATGAAGGCGCGCCTCTCCTGGTATCGGCAGGAGGGGATCGACACCTGGAGGCGCTCGGCCGCGACGCCGATGAGCGCGCACGTCGCGCCCGCTGGCGTCGGGCGGACCATGCTCATAGAGGAAGGGACACCACGAATGCCGAATCAAAATGAACCAAGACCCTACGAATCGACGGAGCAATCGCTCCTCGCCGCCGAAGCGCCGAGCGTCCTCTTTCCGATCGCTTCCGAGACAACCCCGATCGGAGCCCTGCCGGCGGTCCGAGACGAGATCGGCGACTGCCGGCGGTGTAAGCTCTGCTCGACCCGGAAGAACATCGTCTTCGGAACGGGAAGTCCGACTGCGCAGCTGATGTTCGTCGGCGAAGCGCCGGGCGCGGATGAAGACGCTCAAGGGGAGCCGTTCGTCGGACGGGCCGGACAGCTCTTGACCAAGATGATCCAGGCGATGGGGCTCTCCCGTGAAGAGGTCTACATCGCCAACATCATCAAGTGCCGTCCCCCGGAAAATCGCAATCCCCAACCGGACGAGATCGCCGCGTGCAGCCCCTTTTTGCTAAAACAGATCGAAGCGATCCGCCCCAAGGTCATCTGCGCCCTCGGCACCTTCTCGGCCCAGACCCTTCTGGAAACGCAGCAGAAGATCTCGGCGCTGCGCGGCAAATTCCACGACTATCACGGCGTGAAGCTCCTCCCGACCTTCCACCCCGCCTACCTCCTGCGCAACCCGAACGAGAAGAAAACCGTCTGGGAGGATCTGAAGAAGATCATGGAGGAGCTGAAAAAATGAAACCTTCATTATGGATTGCGGAATGCGGATTGCGGATTAAAAGAACGAAGGGGAACCTCGATTCATGTTTTTCCGTTCCGCAATCCGCAATCCGCATTCCGCATTCGGGGTCTCGATGAGGCATCTCTGGGCTCCCTGGCGGATCGGCTATATCAAAGGTGAAAAAACGCCCGGCTGCATTCTCTGCGAGAAGCCGCGCGAAAAGAAAGACCGGGAAAACTTAATCCTCGCGCGGGGAAAACAGGCCTTCGTGATGATGAACCTCTATCCCTACAACAACGGGCACCTGATGGTCTCGCCCTACAAGCACGTGAACACGCTGGAGGCGCTCCCCGAGACGGTGACGGCCGAAATGATGCGGCTGATGAAAAAATCGCTGGAGATCCTGCGCAAGACGCACAAGCCCGACGGGTTCAATGTCGGCCTGAATCTGGGAAAGGCCGCGGGGGCCGGAATCGAGGAGCACCTTCACTTCCACATTGTCCCGCGCTGGGGAGGCGACACCAATTTTATGACGGTCAATGCGGAGGTGCGCGTCGTCCCGGAATCGCTGACGGAAACCTATCGCCAATTGAAGCCGTATTTTAAATAGGGCGTGGGGCAAGGCGCACCGAAGGCGAAGATCTGAAATCAACAATCTTCTTCCAGCGCCGGCCCCACATACAAATAGACCCTGGGGCATGGCTTACCCGGGCCTAGAGACTCCGAAATCGAAGTCTCCCAGCGCCGCTCCACATAGAATAGAGGCCTCATGATCCGTTTGATCCTCCTGATTGTTGCTGTTTTCTTCCTCTTCACCTTCTCCTACATGAATCAAGAAGAAGGGGTGACGCTCCACTTTATCTGGGGACCGACCCCGCCGCTGGCGGTTTATCTCATCGTGATCGGCTCTTTCTTCGTCGGAATCCTCTTCGCGGCGCTGATGACCTTTCCGGGGTGGCTGAAAATGAAGCTGGAGCGGCGGAAGCTGGCCAAACGGATCGAGGCGCTGGAGTCCGATCTGGATCATCTTCGCTCGGAGGCGTTGAAGGTCTCGACCCCCCGCTATCCTTCGCTCTCGACCGATTTGGAAGACAGCCAAGACGACACGATGGGAGAAGGATAAAAAGAAAACAAAGCCGTCATTCCCGAATGTTTAATCGGGAATCCAGCTTATTTAAAGTCCACAACTTCTGGATTCCCGCTTTCGCGGGAATGACGACAAATAATTTAGGAATTTAATGCCCGAAGTCACCCCCCTCATGAAGCAGTACCTCGACACGAAGCGGCAGCATCCCGACGCCATCCTCTTCTTCCGCGTGGGCGATTTCTACGAGATGTTCCACCAAGACGCGGTCACCGCCTCCAAAGTCCTCCAGATCGCCCTCACCTCCCGCGACAAAAACAAAGAGAACGCCGTCCCCCTTTGCGGGGTCCCCTATCATGCCGCCTCCGGCTACATCGCCAAGCTGATCAAGGCCGGCTATGCGGTCGCCGTCTGCGAGCAGGTGGAAGATCCCGCGCTGGCGAAGGGGATCGTGAAGCGCGAGGTGGTGCGGGTGATCACGCCGGGAACGCTGATCGAACCGGAGCTTCTCTCCCCGAAAGAGAATAACTATGTCGCCGCCGTCACCTGGGATTTCGCCTCGCCGATCGACCGGGCCAAAGGAATCGGACTCGCCTATCTCGATCTCTCCACCGGCGATTTTCGCATCGCCTCCGCCGAGGGGTGGAGCGAGATCGAAGCGGAGCTGACGCGGGTCGATCCGAGGGAGATGATCCTCCCCGCCACGCTAGAAGGAAAAGAAGACCGGACCGCTCCCTTCCTCCGGCGACGGCCGATCCGGTATGTCCCCCCCGCGCTTTTTATCGCGGAGCAGGCGGAGGCGCTGCTGAAGTCGCACTTTCAGGTTCACGCCGTCGCCGCCCTTGGGGGAGAGCGTCTCTCGCTGATTGCCGCCGGCGCCCTCCTGGGGCATGTTCAGGAGACGCAGAAGACGGCGCTCGGTAACGTTCTTACCCTTCGTCCCCACTCGTTCGGGGAGCAGATGCGTCTGCACCCCCTCGCCCAGCGGCATCTGGAGCTGGTGCCGGCCGCGCGCGAGGGGGCGGCGGGGACGCTGCTTCACCTCCTCGACCGGACGGTCACCGCGATGGGAGGGCGTCTCTTACGGGAGTGGATCCTTCGCCCGCTTCTCTCCCCGGAAAAAATCGCCGAACGCCAAGAAGCGATCGGCGCGTTCTATGACGATCTGCTCCTCCGGACCCGGCTCCGAAATCTGCTTGAGAAGATCTCCGATCTGGAACGCCTGATCGGACGGATCAGTCTCAAAGCCGCCCATCCGAGGGACCTCGTGGCGCTGAAGGAGTCGGTCGCGCTTCTCCCGGAAATCCAGAAGGTGCTGTCGGGCAACACGGCGCCGCTCTTGGCCGACCTGCTCCGCAGCTGGGACAATCTCGACGAGGTTTACCGGCTCATCGAAAATGCGATCGTCCCCGAGCCCCCTCCCACGATCAAAGACGGCGGGGTGATCCGGGAGGGATATCTCCCGCAACTGGACGAGCTGCGCCGCTTCCAGAAAGAAGGACGGACGATGCTCACGGAGGTCGAGCTGCAGGAGCGGCGGCGGACCGGCATCGAGTCGTTGAAGGTCCGCTACAATCAGGTCTTCGGTTATTACATCGAGGTCAGCGAGACCCATCTGAAGAAAATTCCGTCCGACTACATCCGCAAGCAGACGTTGACCCGGGCCGAGCGCTTCACCACGGACGAACTGCGAGCCATCGAGCAAAAGCTGACCGGGGCGGAGGAGGCGATTCTGGCGCTGGAGGCCTCGGCCTTCGAAGAGGTCCGGCAGGACCTCGCTCTCCTGGCAGCGCGGGTCCAATCGACGGCGAAAAAGGTGGCGCTGCTCGATCTAACGGCGGCGCTGGCCGAGGTGGCGCATCAGAACAACTACCGCCGCCCGGAAGTGAACGAGGGAATGACGATCCGGATCATCGAGGGACGCCATCCGGTCCTGGAACAGTTGGGGGCCAGAGAGACTTTCGTCCCGAACGACACCCTCTTCGATCCCCCCGCGCAGCGCCTCTTGATTCTCACCGGCCCGAACATGGCGGGAAAGTCGACCTACATGCGGCAGGTGGCGCTGATCGTTTTGATGGCGCAGATGGGGAGCTTCGTCCCGGCGCGCGAGGCGACGATCGGCGTGGTCGATCAGATCTTCACGCGGGTCGGGGCGCAAGACGCCCTCTCGGAAGGGATGAGCACCTTCATGGTCGAGATGACCGAAATGGCCCAGATCCTCCGGCACGCGACTCCCCGGAGTCTGATTCTGCTCGACGAAATCGGCCGGGGGACGAGCACCTTCGACGGGATGAGCATCGCCTGGGCGATCGCGGAGTATGCCCACTCCGAGCGGCTCGGCGCCCGGACCCTCTTCGCCACCCACTATCACGAGCTGACGCAGCTCGCCGGCGGGAACGAGGGGATTCGGAATTATCACGTCTCGGTCC
>SCUR01000385.1 GCA_004297235.1 Candidatus Manganitrophaceae bacterium
TATCGGGAATGCGCCGGTTAATTTCATCATCGCCGCGCTCATCATTCTCGGCGGACTCGGCTTTCCGGTCCTCTACAATCTGGGCAGCTATCCCCTCTTCGGATCCGGCCGGGGGAAGTGGCGGCTGACCTTTCATTCTAAAATGGTCCTCTCGGTTTCGGCGGGGCTTCTCGCGGCGGGGACGATCGGGATTCTGCTCCTCGAATATCGCGGCGCGCTCGCCCCCCTCCCCTGGCACCAGAAATGGCTGGCCGCGGCCTTTCAGTCGGTGACCGCCCGAACCGCCGGCTTCAACACGCTGAATATCGGCGTCCTGTCCGACGCGACCCTCTTTCTCCTCATCGTCCTGATGTGGGTCGGCGGCTCTCCGGCCTCGACGGCGGGCGGGATCAAGACGACGACGTTCGGGGTGATGCTGGCGACCTTTCGAAGCATGCTCCGGCAGAGAGAAGCGGTGGAGATTTTTCGGCGGTCCCTTGCGCCCAACGTGGTTCAGAAGGCCATCGCGGTCGGCTTTATCTCGTCGGCGCTGCTGGCGCTTTTTCTTCTGATCCTCTTGACGATCGAGGAAGGAGGGTTTCGGGATATTCTTTTTGAAACCGTGTCGGCCTTCAACACGGTCGGCCTCTCCACGGGGATCACCCCGCATCTGACCCCCTGGGGGAAATTGGTCCTGGCCTTGACGATGTTCGTCGGACGGATCGGGCCGCTGACGATCGCGTTGAGCCTCGCCGAGCGGACGAGCCGCGGGGTTTATCATTATCCACAGGAAAAAGTCATTGTGGGGTAGGCGCGGATGAAGCGATTTTTGGTCATTGGATTAGGACGATTCGGCATGAGCCTGGCCGAGACGTTGTATACAGGGGGAGAGGAAGTCATCGCGGTCGACGCCGATATGGACCGGATCGAGCAGATGAAGGACCGGGTTTCTCATGTGGTCCAGCTCGACAGCACCGATCCGGACGCCCTCAAATCGATCGGCGCCGACCAGGTCGATACGGCGGTAGTCGCGATCGGCGAGAATTTCGAGGCAAGTGTCGTCACCACGGCGATCCTCAAAGAGCTGGGGATCGAAGAAATCATCGTCCGGGCCTACACGGAGCGGGAGAAAAAGATCCTTCTGTTGATCGGCGCCACCCGGGTCCTCTTCGTTGAAGATGAGATGGGGCGCCGCACGGGGAAGGCGATTTCGGGAAGCAGGATCATCGATTACATCGAGCTCTGTCCGACCCATTCGATCGTCCAGTGGCAAGCGCCGGAAGGACTCATCGGAAAACCGCTGTCGGAGCTGAACCTCTCCGAGAAAGAAGGCCTGACGCTTCTGGCCGTGAGAAAACGGGACGATCTCTCGGGGGAGAAAACCCTCTGGAAGCGGGAGAAAGACCGATTGGAATTGAACCCCTCCCCGGAATATCGACTGGAGCGCGGGGATGTCCTGATCTTTATCGGAAAACATCAAGACCTGATGCGTTTTACAGGGAAGTGGCCGTCTCCTTCCTAAATCGATCTCGTCCGGTCGTTGCAGCGAAAATAAAAAGGCCCCGTGTCCTTTCAGACCCGGGGCCTTTTTTCTGTTTGACCTTTATTGTCGATACTGGAAATACTCTTCGTGGTCGTCGACCTTCGGGAGGTACTCCCTCGGAATCCGCTCCACCTTGGGATCTCGAAGCGACATGACAAACACGGTCAGGGCGGTCGCTTCCTCATCGGTGAGCCCCCAATTCGGCATAATCGTCGGCGGGGTCCGATCCTTCGGATTCGGGGCGCTCATCGTCCCCGGCACAATCTTTTGGGGATCTTTGAAGTGCTCGAACTCCCAGACCCGGGTCAAATGATCTTTCGATTTGATGTTCGTGAAATCGTGAACCAGGAAGAAGGCGAGCTCGGTTTTGCTTCCCATCGACGAGATCTCCGGCGCCAGGGTGGCGTTGCTTCCCAATTGCTTAATCGCATGGCAGGCGACGCAGCCGAGCTCCATGGCCAACTTCTTTCCTTCCATCAACGTTTTCGCCTCAGGCCAATAAACATCGGGAGAGTAGAGCTCATAGTGGCATTTGGTGCAAGCGGCCTGAACATAAGGGCCGGTCATCAATTGGCGATCGAGATGGTGGACCACACCGTGCGTCTTCTCGACCGTAACGGCCTGCCCGTCTCCCTCGTGACAAATCGTACAGCCGAACTTTTCGAACGCATGCTTCGAGATGTAGCCTTCTTTCGCAAACTGAGGATGGGTCTTGTAGGGCTGCGGCTCGTTCTCGAAGGCCGGATTGTCGATTCCGCCGTGGCAGGTGATGCAGCGGTCGGCGCGGTTGAGGTGCTCATTCCAAATTTGCTTCACCCTCAGCGGGGTGCCGGCCACCTTCGGATCGCTCGTCACCTTGGCCAGCTTTTGATAATAAGCGGCCTGATACTTTTTCCACTCCGTGTTCTGCTCACGATAAGCGAACATCCCGAGCTGGAAAAGAACCAGGACACTGAAGATCGCAAACAATACATGTTTGACCATAACCAGATCGATCCCTTCCTATTTTTTTTGCTTATCTTTCTTAAAAGAATTCTCAAGCCAAATGGTCGCCCCGAGGAAGAGCCCCATAATCACCAGGGTCCCGACGGTGAGGAAAATTCCGATTCCCAACCGATCACTCATATCATTCCCTCCAAATTACATCAGATCTTAAACCAGGGGGTTACCAGCACATATTTGACGTTTGCAAGCAATCTCAAAAAGATCTTCAACGGCACGCCGAGCATCGAGAGGAACATGAACATCATCAGATTGTACCGGACGAACCCCAGCGTGTTGTAAAACTTTCTCATCGTGAGGAACGGAACGCTGAACCCGATCGCATAGTAGCCGAGGAACAGCGCCCAGGTGATGAGGTTTGCAATCGTCACCCCATAGCGGCCGAGCGTGACAAGCGGCGTGTCGCTCATACCGAGGGTCTTTCCGATAATCACCTCCAGGTCGACGAGCCCCCCTGTAATCGGCTTGTGATGATGCCAGTTCTCCCAGGGCCAATACCACGACCAGTCCAGACCTCGGAACCAAACCCCGATGACGATCAGGATGTACCAGAGCGCCAGCCCGAAGCAGAACCCCAACACGGCGAATTTTCTTTCGGAGAAGGTGTAATATCCCTTTCCCTTCGGGTTCGGATCGATATAAGGGAGAAGGACCAACCCGACAATGATCAACGAAGGAAGCACCACCCCGGCGAGCCAGGGGTCGAAATAAACCAGAAGCTCCTGAAGACCGAGAAAATACCAGGGGGCCTTCGTCGGGTTCGGCGTGGTGTCGGAGCTGGCGAGCTCTTCAAGGGGAGCCGGCGAGATCAGGGAGAGAAAGAGGAGAAGGGCCGTCGCAAACAGCATCGAGATCAGCTCGATGTAGACCAGGTTCGGCCAAACCAAGACATGATCTTCCGGCCCCATTTTGTCGGAGGCCGACTTCTTGATTAAAGCGGCCAGCCCACCCGAATTCCCGTCGCGCTTCGGAAGGGTTCCAAGCGTCGTTTCCTTTTCAGCCATCTTTATTCCTCAAACCAAACGATTTGTTTAAAGCGGTCCCGAGAATCCATCTTTTCGGATTCTCCAAAAATGGACGGCCATGAAGAGGGCCATCACCAGCGGCAATCCGAGACAATGAAGCACGTAGAACCGAAGCAGGGCGCTCTGCCCGACGACCGTTCCGCCGAGCAAGACGAACCGGACATCGTTATCGACCCCCATCCCCAGCTCAGGTCCGAACGGTCCCGCATTGCCGACCAGCGGGGTCGCCTCCGCCATTTTGCTTCCGACCGTCACGGCCCAGAGGGCCAACTGGTCCCAGGGAAGAAGGTAACCGGTCCAGCTCATCACCAGGGTCACCACCAGCAAGATCACGCCGACGACCCAGTTGAACTCCCGGGGGGGCTTGTACGATCCGGTCAGAAAGACCCGGGTCATATGCATCCAGACGGAGAAGACCATCGCATGGGCCGACCATCGATGAAGATTTCGAAAGAGGCTGCCGAAGTAGATCACCGTTCCCAAATCTTTAATGTCGTTATACGCCCGCCGGGTGTCGGGAACATAGTAGAACATTAAGAAGACGCCGGTGACCGCCAGCATGACGAAGAAGAAAAAGGTCAACCCTCCCAGACACCAAGTAAATTTTATTTTTAATGCGCCGCGACGGACCCGAACCGGGTGGAGATGGAGAATGACGTTGCTGAACATCACCAACGCCCGATTGGCGTCGTTGCTCGGGAAACCGTGACGGAAGATCGACTTCCAGACCTGCGTCTGGGTCACGTTCTCCCGGATCTGATCGAGTAACTTATTCATTCCGAATGGCTCTCCTTTAATTCTTGTCCGAACCTGTCCGACCGGTCGGACACCACTAGACCTGTAAGAAGAACGGGGGAACTTCCCGACTCTTTTCGTCGACCATCAACCCTTCATCGGTCCCCTTCGGATCGGGGTCTTGACGCTGATTAAAGTTCACGACAATCTGGCCGTCCACCGGATCGATCGAGACCCCGGCCCGCCAAAGGGTCCGAGGGGCCGGGCCGCCGACCACGTTTCCGGTGACGTCGTAGATGCTGCCGTGGCAAGGGCAACGGAAGCGTTTCTGATCGTCGAACCAGTTGGGAGTGCAGCCGAGATGCCGGCAGATCGCCACCAGGACATAGATCCCGCGCTCGTTTCGAACCACCCAAATCTGGCGCTCTTTCTTCAGCTTGTTGTCAACCCCGACGCCGTAATCGTCCGGTTTTCCGATTTTGAAAACCGTCGGCGGCTCATAAACGACGTTCGGGAACAGATAGCGAAGGGCGCCGACGCTGGTCCCTCCGAGCGCCGCTGCAAACCCACCCCAACCGATTCCGAGTCCCATCAGTGTGAAGAACCGCCTCCGGCTGACATCCGCCTGCTGTTGTTGTGGATTCTGAGGACTCTCTTTCTTGCCACCGGGATTCATATCCGAACCTCCTCCCCACCGCTTCGACGCGGCGGTGTTTCTTCATCAATGTCGATCTAAACCGGAGACCTCACTTCTTTTTCTTGCGCGGGGTCTCTTTTTTCTTCTTCTTTTTCTTGAACAAGCCTAAATAAACAATCACGATGAGAAGACCAAACCCGCCGGTCCAGTAAATCCAGGCATAGGGTGAGGCCTTCCCCGGAGCGCCGAAATCGACCGTCGCCCCCCGGTGGGTCACCTTGTCGCCGGGGGTAAAGGCGACTTTGATCGTCTTGACCTCGGTCCCCGCCGTGACGGTAATCTCATCGCCCAGATTGTCGTCATGCAGGTGAAAAAGGGTCTCGTAATAACCGAACCCGTTGGTGGTAACCTTTTCCTTCTGCCCGCTTTTATGCTCGAGGAGCACATCCACGCCCTTCAGGGCGTTTCCCTCGCCGTCCCGAACATAGCCCGAGACAATATATCGATGGTCGGCTTCGTGTGTTGCAAGAGCGGGCTTGGGCGAAATCGTTATGAGAGATAGAATGAAAATAAGGAAGATCACAAACTGCTTTCCGTCAAGATCATTCCCCCAAAAGACGCTTCGGGGAGAGTTAAATCGCCGTATCATAAATCAGCGAAAGAAATATGTCAATCATCTCGACGTCCTTTCTTC
>SCUR01000386.1 GCA_004297235.1 Candidatus Manganitrophaceae bacterium
TAAATAAAACCGCTTAACCCAAACTGACCCACTACCCCCCGCCTTTCCCCCTTGCAAAAGAGAATTGTGTCGTTTAGAATGCAGTGCGGTCTCCTCAGACCGTGATCCTGATCGGCTCCAGTCGGTTACATGGTATGGACCCTGGGGCCGGTCTTTTTTTTGCCCTTCTTCCCTTCCGAGTGAATGGGCGTTTGTCTCGTGCCGTTTCGGGAGGATCTCGTCGGCGGGTCGGATGGGGTGGTTCGGTTAGGCCTGTTGCAAGACGTCTGAGACCGTTCGGAGAAGGTCGTCGGGGCGATAGGGTTTGGGGAGGTAGGAGACGTCTTTGAGGTAGCCGGAGGGCTCGGTTCGATGGCCGCTCGACACGATCACCCTTAATTTCGGACCGATTTGCCGGAGCTGTCGGAGGACCTCATCTCCGGATAAGTGGGGCATGTTTAAGTCAAGAATGACCAAATCGATCTCCCCTTTTTTGTTCGCGAAGATCTCAATCGTCTCCTTCCCGCTCCCCGCCGTCAGAACCTGATAACCTTTCAGCTCCAGAATCGTTTTTCCCAAGAGACGAATCGCCTCCTCGTCGTCGACGATCAGAATGGTCTTTCCGGCGTCGGCCGCCGGCTGTTCGGAAGAGAGCATCTGGGTCGAAAGAGGGGGCTGCAGGGTCTGCGGGAAATAGAGCCGAAAGGTGGTCCCTTGGTCTTTCGCGCTCTGCAATTCAATCCATCCCTGATGCTCCGCGACGATCCCGTAGACGGCGGCCAGCCCCAGCCCGGTGCCGCGGCCGATCTCCTTGGTGGTGAAGAACGGCTCGAAGATCCGATGGCGGATCGCCTCATCGATCCCGCTCCCGTTGTCGGAAACGGAGAGACGGACATAACGGCCGCTCTTGGCGTTGGGATGGAGGCGGCAATGCGCCTCATCGACCTCGATATTTTCGACACGGACCAAAATACACGGCTCCCAGCCGGGCGGCGGCGAAGCGCTCGACCCTTTTTCCATCCGCTCCAGTAGAGCGTCGCGGGAATTGACGCAGAGGTTCATGATGAGCTGGTTCATTTGCCCCGCATCCGCCAGAATGAGCCAGAGGTCGGGATCGACTTTAATTTCCAATTGAATCTGGCGGTCGATCGCTTGGCGTAGGAGGTGAACCGCCTCCTTCGCCTCCTTTCCGAGATTCTGCGGCCGCTGGTCGACCGGGTTGCGCCGGCTAAAGGAGAGAAGTTGCTTCGTCAACCCGGCCCCGCGGCAGGCCGCCTTTTGGGCAATATCGACCAAGCCGGACAGTTCGCTCCCGGAAGGGAGTTGGTGGAGTATGAGCTCAAGGCTTCCGGTGATCGCGGTGAGGAGGTTGTTAAATTCGTGCGCTACCCCCCCGGTGAGCTGGCCGACCGCTTCAAGCTTTTGCGCGTGGCGGAGTTGCTCTTCAATATGCTTCCGCTCGGAGATGTCCCGCACGAATGCGACATGAAATTCATCGTTGCCGTGCCAGAGATGCCGCGCCGAAACCTCGACGGGAAAAATGACGCCGTCTTTCCGCCGATGCAAAGTCTCCGCATGGACCGTGCCGATCCGGCTCTGAATGATCTCCTCCCATCGCGCTTTCGGAAAAATGGGATCGATGTCCCACAGTTTCAGGGAGAGCAGTTCCTCGTGGGTGTAGCCGAGGGAGCGGCAGGCCTGCTCATTCACATAGGAGAAGCCGGCATCGCGGGTCATAAAGAAGACCGCTTCCGGCGCATGCTCCATGGAGAATTGAAACCGCTGCAGCTCCTCCTTCGCCCGCTTGCGCTCGGTGAGGTCCTCCAGCTGCGCGACAAAGTAAAGCGGCGCTCCGTCGGGATTCCGAACGACGGTGGCGCTGACGCTGACCCACACCGTCTGTCCCTCCTTGTGAATGAAGCGCTTTTCCATCTTGAACGGATCTTTCTCGCGGTTGAGCAGCTGCTGAAAGCCTTTCAGGTTTGCATCGAGATCATCCGGATTCATGATGGAACGAAAATTCATCCCCACCAGCTCTTGCTCGGAATATCCGACCATCTGGCAAAAGGCCTGATTGACCTCCAGCCAGCGGCCGTCGAGGCCGGTGAGGGTCATGCCGATCGGCGCGCGGTCAAAGGCTTTACGGAACCGCTCCTCGCTGAGCCGCAAGGCCGCTTCGGCCCGCTGGCGTTCAACGACCTCCTTTCGAAGCGCTTCATTGGCGGCCGCCAATTCTCGGGTCCGTTCAATCACGCGTTGTTCGAGGTCTCCCGTCATTTTCGTTTTCTCCCAGGGTGTCGCTTCGATTGGAAGATCTTAAAATGTAGCCTCGCTCGTCGAGCCGCTTCTCTTTCGTCAAGTCTTTTGGGTAAGTTAAACTATAATAGATAAGAGCCGGCTCAAAGTCAATCACGGTATATTGACCGGAGCCGCCGCGGCGCAGACGATATTTTCCCGCCAGAGGGCCGAACGCCTCTCCCGAATCATTCCGCTAGACTCCAATCGCCGGTTTTGATATCGTCTCGGTATCGGCCATGAAAGCGCATTGGCTCGTAGAGTTCAGGAGGAGAGGAATGGGTCAATTTCTAAATCGGATGGTTCGCGCGGCGCAGCTCGATGTGACTCTTTATGAAGAGGTGGAAGCGGATAAGGGGGCGATGAAACAGGCGATGGGGGTGGTGGTCCTCTCCAGCGTGGCGGCGGGGATCGGGACCATGAGCCAGGGAGGGGTCGGGCGATTGGTGCTGGGGACCGTCGCGGCGCTGATCGGTTGGTACGTTTGGGCTTTTCTGACGTATGTCGTCGGGACGAAGATGCTTCCGGAGCCGCAGACCAAAGCCGACTACGGGGAGCTGCTGCGGACCCTCGGGTTCGCCAGCGCGCCGGGCTTGCTCCGGATTTTAAGCGTTTTCCCCGCCTTTACCGGCATTGTCTTTTTGGGTTCGTCGATTTGGATGCTGATCGCAATGGTCGTCGCCGTCCGGCAGGCGCTCGACTACCAGAGCACCGTGCGCGCCGTCGGCGTCTGCGTGATCGGTTGGCTGATTCAAGCGGCGTTTCTCATTTTGGTGATGGTGCTCGGCGGCGGCGCCGCCAGCCAGCAGCCTTAGCTTTCCGAGGCCGCTACAAAGCGGGAGTCTGTCTTTTGGGAAGCAAGGCGATCAGCCCTTTTCGATAAGAAGGATATTTCAGGCCGATCTGAAAGTGGTCTTTCATTTTCTGATTCCGGCAGCGCCGATCGGGGACCGGTTCGCCGGACCGGTTCCAGAGGGGAACGAAATCGGACATTCCGAGGCGTGTCGCGAGATAGGAATAGTAGTCCCTCCGCCGGACCGGGTGGTCATCGGAGAAAAGATAGCAGTCCCCCAATTTTACAAGCGGGGCCGCTGCGACCAAAAGAGGAATGAGATCGTCGAGATGAATCAGGTTGAGATAGCCTTCGGGCCGGCCCCGCAGGGGTTCCAGTTTTTCGACACGATCGGATCCCCGGC
>SCUR01000387.1 GCA_004297235.1 Candidatus Manganitrophaceae bacterium
CATGAAATCCAGAGTGTGGATTAAAAAAACCGCCCTTCTCTTTACGCTGGTCTATCTTTTCTCGACCGGCCTGATCATGGTCCGTGCGGAGGGGCATGCCCTCCGCCACGAGGAGCATACAGATCATGCCAAGCGGCATGCCTCGTTTGTCTGCAGCTGGATGTGCGCCGCGTCGGCCTTTGTCCATACACCGGAGCAGGCCCTCGACCGGCGATCGATCCCTTCTTCGGAAAGCCCTATCACCCGACCGGAAGCGCCGGCCCGGACGCAATTCCTCTCCGCCGAGACCATCCGACCGCCTCCTTTTCTTCGCTCCTAATTCATTCTTCAACCCACTTCCAGACGCGCCCGCGGCGGGGAAACCCGCCGTTGCGCGAGCGCTTGGATTTCCATCGGCGCAATCTGGATCACACTGAGAAAGGACTCTTCATGCGTCGGATACTCGTTTGGAACGTCATGCTTCTAATTACTTTGACCGCATTGCTGGGGGCGAAGGCGGCCCTCGCCAGCTGCGGATCGGCAAACTGTTTTCTCGTCACCGGCACCCAGGAGGGAATCGCCTCGCCGGGTCAATTAGTATTGGACCTCTCTTATCGATGGATTCCGATGGACCAGGTCCACCGCGGGAGCCAATCCGCGGAGGAGGCCTTGGTTCCGCGGATCGATTTCGAGAACGGCGAGATTGTCCAGAACGGCCATCGGGAGATTCGGACGAACAACGAGCTGGCCCAGCTCGATGTCAGCTACGGGGTGACCCCCCGGTTCGCGTTGACGCTGGCAGTCCCCTTCATGAACAATCGGACGCACGAGCATGCTCATGTTCCCGGCACGTTCACCCGAGAAGACGGCACCGCCGGGTTCGGCGATCTCCGACTGGTCGGGAAATACGCCCTCTGGATCAGCACCAAGCATCTTCTCGTCGGCGGGCTCGGGATCAAAGCGCCGACCGGCGAGTATAAGCTGTTGGATCACGACGGCGAGATCAACGAGCCGACCCTCCAACCCGGCACCGGCTCTTGGGACCCGTTGGCGTCGCTCTACTATGCTTATCAAATCATCCCGCATGAGCTCGATGCGTTCGTCTCCACCTCCTATCAGTACACGACCGAGAACTCCCTCGACTATCAGATCGGCAGCACATTAATCGTCAACGCCGGTGTGAGCTATCGGATCAATGAAAAGGTCCTCACCTCCCTTCAGGTCAACGGTCGCCAGGCGCCGCATGATGAATTCCACGGCCGGACCGTTTCGAGCACCGGCGGAAGATGGGTCTACATCACGCCGGGGATCACGGTTCAGGCCTCTCCGAACACGGCGCTCTATACCCACCTGCAGTTGCCCGTTTATCAGTATGTCAACGAGGTCAACCTAGTGCCGCGCTACGGCCTGATCTTTGGGATCTCCCATGTTTTTTAACCTGAAGCGATTTGGAGGAAGGGTCATGAAGTCCTGGAAGGAAACAACGCAGTTGAGATCCTTGTTTGTCATTTACCTCTTGACGTTGACCGGAATCGGCGGCTGCACCGGGCAATCGAATCCCCCGGCCTCCCTCTCCCAAAGTGCGAGCGCCCCTCCCGGGGTGGAGGCGAGGATCTTCGTCGGCAATACGAACGGAAAGGTCTCCGTCATCGAGCATGGCGACACCGACACCCTCGCCGAC
>SCUR01000388.1 GCA_004297235.1 Candidatus Manganitrophaceae bacterium
CAGCCGGCTTGCGGTGGTGCAGCGTTGTCCGCTCGTTCCGAAGCCGCCCCAGATCGCCCCCTCGATCGCAAGGTCGAGGTTCGCGTCGTCCATAATGATGATCGGGTTTTTCCCGCCGGTCTCCATCGTGAAGTGCTTGTGGCTGCCGCCGCAGATGCCGGCCAGCCGCTCCCCGACCGGATTCGAGCCGGTGAAGGAGACCGCATCGACCTCCGGATGGTGGACCATCGGCTCGCCGGCGGTCTCCCCGAAGCCGTGAACCATGTTCAGCACCCCCGGCGGAAGGCCCGCTTCAATTAACGTCTCGACAAATCGGGCGGCGCAGACCGGCGTCTCCTCGGCCGGCTTAAAGACGACCGTGTTTCCGGTCACGAGGGCGGGGGTGATCTTCCAGGAGGGGATCGCGATGGGAAAATTCCAAGGGGTGATCTGAGCGACGACGCCGATCGGGACCCGGACCGATTTCGCATCCTTGTTCGGCAGCTCCGAGGGGACCGTCTCTCCGGAGAGGCGTCTTCCTTCGCCGGCCATGTAATAGGTCATGTCGATCGCCTCTTGCACATCGCCGAGCGACTCCGGCATGACCTTCCCCATCTCCCGGCAGACGAGCTCGCCGAGCTCTTGCTTTCTTTTTACCAGAAGCTCAGCCGCTTTGTAGAGGATCTCGCCCCGTTGGGGCGCCGGCGTCAGGGCCCACTGACGGAACGCCTTGCGGGCGGCGGTGACCGCCTTATCGACATCGGACGCATCTGAGTCGGCGACGACGCCGACCAGGTCGCGCGTGTCGGCCGGGTTCCGGCTTTCGAACGTCTTCCCCCGCGCCGCTTCGACCCATTTCCCATTGATATAATTTCGAATCTTCTCAGCCATTTTCGTATTTCCTTTCAACGTTTTCATTCTATCCAAAAAGGGTTGAAAAGACAACTGGGTGAGGAGTAGTGAGGAGGGAGGAGTGAGGAGTAGGGTCCAAAGATTGAAGGCATTTTTCTCCTCACCCCTCACTACTAACTCCTCACGCATTTCTCTTTTTCATCGTTTGCTTTTTGAAAATTGATCGATTATGATGAGGAAAAGGTAAGGGAAATGGCGAAAATTAAAACGGTCTTTTATTGCCAGGAGTGCGGCCATCAGTCGCCCAAATGGCTGGGGAAATGCCCTGACTGCGGCGTTTGGAATTCGCTCGTCGAAGAGCGGGTGGAGCCCAACCTGGGGAAGAATCAGGAGTCCCGATGGCTGGCCCAGGGAGAGCTCGATCGGGAAATCTGGGCGCCGAAGCCGGTCACGCAAATTCTCCCCACCTCTGAGCTGCGGGCGAAGACCGGTTCGCCCGAATTCGATCGGGTCTTAGGGGGCGGCATCGTCGCCGGATCGGTGGTCCTCATCGGGGGTGATCCGGGAATCGGGAAGTCGACCCTCTTGCTCCAGTCGCTCGATCAAATGGGAGCCGGTCGCGGCAAAGTCCTCTATGTCTCCGGGGAAGAGTCGCCCGCGCAGATCAAATTGCGCGCCGACCGGCTTCGAATCTCCTCCGACCATCTCTACATCCTCGCCGAGACCGCCTTCGAAGAAATCATTCATCACGCCCAAGTTGTTCAGCCGGTCGCGATCGTCGTTGATTCGATCCAGACGGTCTACACGCGCCAGCTCAGCTCCGCCCCCGGCAGTGTCACACAGATTCGGGAGGTCGCCTCTCAGCTGATGTTCTACGCCAAACGGGCCAACGTCGCGGTCTTGATCGTCGGCCATGTGACCAAAGAGGGATCGATTGCGGGACCGCGCGTCCTCGAGCATATCGTCGATACGGTTCTCTATTTCGAGGGGGACAAGGGCCATCCCTATCGAATTCTTCGGGCGATCAAGAATCGATTCGGATCGACGAACGAGCTCGGGGTTTTCGAAATGAAAGGGGCCGGCCTGGCCGACGTCGAGAATCCCTCGGGGCTTTTCCTTGCCGAGCGGCCGCGTGACGCGGCCGGCTCCGTCGTCGTCGCGGCGCAGGAGGGAACCCGGCCGATCTTGGTGGAGCTGCAGGCGTTGGTCAGCGCCTCTTATCTCGGTACGGCGCGGCGGATGGCGCTGGGGGTCGATCCGAATCGGGTCTCGCTCCTTCTGGCGGTTCTGGAGAAGCGGGCGGGTCTTCATCTGGCGGGCCAGGATGTCTTTATTAATGTCGTCACGGGGATTCAGGTCGACGAGCCGGCGATCGACTTGGGAATCGCGTCGGCGGTGGCCTCCAGCTTCCGGGAGCGTCCGATCGATCCGGGAACGGTGATCTTTGGAGAGGTCGGATTGGCCGGGGAGATTCGGAGCGTCCAGCAGCCGACCCTTCGGATTCGCGAGGCCGAAAAGCTCGGGTTCAAACGGTGTATCCTCCCCAAGCGGAATCAGGAATTGCTTCAAGAAGAGGGAGAGATCGGCAACACACTGGAAGTGATCGGCGTGTCCCACATCGCCGAGGCGCTCGAATTAATTTAGGAGAAAAGGTTGGCCCGTTCCTGGTTTGGCCTGGGGCTGGTGGTCCTCCTGCTCCTCTCGGCCTGTGCGAAAGGGGAACTCCGGCCCGCCGAAGAGGCGGTGAAGAAAGACGCTTCGTTGGAGGAGCTGCTCACCCTTTATCAACTCCGCCGCGAGGAGTGGAACGGATTTAAAGGGCTTCTGGAGATCACGGCCGATTCAAAACGGCAGGGTCGCCATACCTTTCAGGCAAGCTGGGTTTTCCAAAATGGAGAGACCCGAATCCGCGGATTTAATCTCTTGGGGGGAACCCTTTTTGAATTGCGGCTGGCCGGCCCGAGGGTGACGCTTCATCTTCCATCGGAGCGCCGGACGATCGAGGCGACCCGAGATGAATTTGAGGAGCAGATCCAAGAGGTCGTTCCGATCGGCTCTCCGGCGCTGATCGACTGGGTCAATCGGGGGGCGATTCCCGATCCGTCGCCGCCGCTGCTTCCGGCCCTGGAGAAGGGGGAAGAGCGCTTCACCCTTTACCTTTTGAGGGCCCTGCCTGGGAAGGCCGTTCTCCAAGAGAAAATCTCGATGGAGCGGACGGCGTTCCGGGTGGAACAGGTCGAGATGTTCGATTTCAGTGGCGAGCGGCGCGCTTTTCTCCGCTTCGCGGATTACCGGAAAGTGGGAAAACAGGATTTTCCTTTCGAGGTTCGAGGGGAGAGCCAAGGAGAAAAGGTGACGCTCCGATTCAAAGAGGTTTCATTGATCGGTCCGCCGTCGTGAAAATGGAGCAGGGCAAGGGGATGAAGATCCTCTCGATTGAGACGGCCACGCTGGCCGGGGGGGTCGCGTTGATGGACGAAGCGCGGCTGATCGCGGAGTATCGCCTTCATGTCGAGGTGCGCCATTCCGAACGGCTTCTCTCGGCGATCGACCGGCTCCTCTCCGACAGCGGAACGTCGGTGGCCGATCTCGACGCGATTGCCGTTTCGATCGGGCCCGGATCGTTCACCGGATTGCGCGTCGGTCTGTCTACGGCGAAGGGGCTTGCGATGGGGGGCGGAAAGCCGCTGGTCACGGTCCCGACGCTGGAGGCGATGGCGTTTCTCTTCCCCTATTCGAGCGCGCTGATTGCGCCGATGCTCGATGCCCGGCGTCAGGAGGTCTACTGGGCGTTGTTCGATACCCACGGGGGAAGTCCCGTTCGGCTCCATCCCGAGGAGGCGGCCTCGCCCGAGGCGGTTCTGGAATCGATCGGGCGTCTCGATCAACCGGTCCTTTTCGTCGGAGAGGGGGCGGAAAAATATCGGGCGCTGCTTCTTGCGCGCAGACCGGAGAGAGCGCTTTTCCCGCCGCAGACGCTCCAGTTTCCCTCCGCGGCGGCGGTGGCGGAGCTCGGCCTCGCCAAGTTGAAGAAAGGAGAGGTTCACGCTTCGGAGGAGGTGATCCCGTTTTATCTGCGGGCCTCCACCGCCGAGCTGAACCACCAGGCGAAATCGGATCGGCGGGCGGGGGCCTTCGAGAAATCCCGGGAGGCCGGGCAAACCAGCGGCCGGGAGAGCGGGCCGGGATAAGGCTCCGGCGAAAGCGATGGAATGGGATATGAATAAGAGAGCGGCTTCGGTCTCCATCGCCTTCGATCGAATGACGCCGGCCGATGTCGAAAGGGTATTGGCGATCGAGCAGGCGGCTTACACCTCCCCTTGGACGAGGAGGATGTTTGAATCCGAGCTGTGGGAAAATCCGTTCTCATTCGCCTATGTGGCGAGAGAGGAGGAGCAGCGCCGAATCGTCGGCTACGTTCTCTTTTGGATGGTTTACGACGAGCTGCACTTGATGAACGTGGCGGTTGACCCCGCGTGGCGCAAACGGGGCATCGGGGAAGAGCTGGTTCGCTTCGCGATCAATACCGGCGTGGGACGGGGGATTCGGATGGCCACCCTGGAAGTCCGCACATCGAATCTCACGGCGCAATCGCTCTACCGGAAGCTCGGGTTCCACCAAGTCGGGGTTCGACGCAGCTACTATCGGGAGCCGAGGGAAGATGCGCTCTTGCTCCAATGTGAATTTGACGGGAAGCCGGAAGAGGGTTAAAAAGGTTTGCCGTGTGGTATCTTTAAACCATTTCAATAACCTCATGAGGGGGGATCGATGGAAAAAGAAGAAAAAATCATCGAAGAGCTCCGCGAGAAAAACCGGCATTTTCGCCACCTCGAGAAATTGCACGGGGAACTCGACCAATCGCTTCAGCAGATGGGGCGAAGAAGAGTCCTCACTCCTCAAGAGGAGATTCAAAAGAAGGAATTCCAGAAGAAAAAGCTGGCCGCCAAAGATGAGATGGTGCAGATGATTCGACAGTGTATAACGACCGGACGGACCGATTTTGAAAAGTCGGCGAAGCGGGTCTCCAACCTGTCGGCCGGAAGGCGCTAAACGGGCCAGAGAAATGCGGAGTGCGGTGTAACAGAGGGTTTGTTTTACGTTCGGCACGCCGTATTCCGGAATCGACACTTCAGAAATGAGACGCCTTTGTTTGGGATTGGTTTCCCGGAACTGCTGTTGATCCTGGTGATCGCATTGGTGATCCTGGGCCCTGAAAAGCTTCCGCAGATCGCGCGGGCCGTCGGAAGGGGCCTGTATGAGATACGCCGCGCGACCGAGGAGGTGCGGGCCGAGATCGAAAAAGGGGACGCGGAGGAATCTCCCAAGAAGGGCGATGGCGAGGAATTTCCCAAGAAGCCGGAGGCCTCTCCGACGAAAACGGGTGAAACATAGAACGATTTTGGGATGTTTTTTCCCGTTCAGAGCGCGGCGGGACTTTACGGGGGGGATTTCGAGCGTTATCGCATGACACCGATTCGAGGGAGGAGCGGAGATAAAGGGGGGATTGAGAGAAGGTGAAAAAGCCGGCCGGAAGTAGGGGGGCGGCAGAGATGCCGATCTCCGGACATCTTCAAGAGCTTCGGAGTCGACTCATCCGGTCGGTCTTGATCGTCTCTTTTTTCTTTGGGGCGGCCTTTTATTTCTCGGACAGTCTCCTCTTTCTGCTGAAGCGACCTCTCCATGCCGAACTGATCTTCCTCTCCCCCGCGGAAGCCTTTTGGGCCGACCTCAAAGTCGCCCTCTTCGTCGGCTTCCTGGCGGCCCTTCCGGTGATCCTCTATGAGGTCTGGCAATTCGTGGCGCCCGGTCTTCTTCCGAACGAGCGAGGGTATTTCCTCCCGTTTCTGATCCTCTCGACCGTGCTCTTCTT
>SCUR01000389.1 GCA_004297235.1 Candidatus Manganitrophaceae bacterium
TCTCCCAAAGTGCGAGCGCCCCTCCCGGGGTGGAGGCGAGGATCTTCGTCGGCAATACGAACGGAAAGGTCTCCGTCATCGAGCATGGCGACACCGACACCCTCGCCGACCCGATCGACCTCTTCTCCAGCGTCGGCGACATGGCCTCCTCGACGCACAATCACATCTTCGTCAACCTGGGGAGCACCAATCAGACCGCCGCGCTCGATCCGGTGGGCGCGACCGCGGTCTTTAAGAAGTTCATCGCCGTCGGCCAACGGCCGGTTCATATTCATCGCGAGGCCCCCGACGGAACCCGCATCTGGGTTCTGAACGACGCCGACCCGTCCACCGGGATCGACACCGTGACCTCGGCCTGCAACACGGCTCAGGCCGGCTCCGTCTCGGTGATTCAGAACCACGACGAGGGGGGGGATGAAGACGGAAATGCCGGAGAGGTCCTCAAAACCATTTGTGTCGGAAAAGGTCATCACAAGGCCGCCTTCAGCCATCCAACTTCTTCCGCCCCGACGGCGCCCCTCCGGGTCTTCGTCAGCAACATCAAAGATGGAACCATCTCGGTGATCGACAACGATCCGGCCTCGACCGATAACCTGACGGTCATCGGAACGATCGACCTCTGCGATCCCAATCAAGAAACCTGCGACGCCGATCCGGCCACGCCGAACGGGGCCGGTCCTCACGGGATGTTCTTCTCCCCGGTCAGCGGGAAGATCTACAACAACAACGAGACCTACGGGACCGTCAACGTCATCGATCCAACCAGCCTCGCCGTCGAAGCGACCCTCGACATCGGCTTCGCCGCCGCCACCTACATTACGCCCGACGGCCGGTTCATCTTCGTCCGGGGGACCGACACCCAATCCGATCCGGATCATGTGATCGGGAAGCTCACCGTCATCGACGTATCGAACAACAGCGCCGCCACGACCGACCTCACCGATTTCCATCCGGGCGATCTCGCCTTCACGTCGGACGGGACCAAGCTTTACGTCGCCTCCGCCGCCACCGGGAACAGCGCTCAGAAGGCGAATCAGAAGAGCAATGTCGTCCGGGCCTTCGATCTCACCGCCCTGCCGGTCTTGACGCAGACGAAGGAGATCTCGGTCGGATCGACGACCGCCGGCCGGGTGATCGGTCTCAGCGAGCACGACGGGGTCGCCGAGCATCTCTTCGCCACCAACCGGGCCGACGGCACGGTGTCGGTGATCGATGCGAAGAGCGACACGGCGATTGATACAATTCAGGTCGGGGGAACGCCGACCAGCCTTCTGGTCTTTTCGATGGAAGGGGATCTTTCCCACTAACAGAGGTTTTCAATGGAAAGCAGCAATCATCAGAAAAAAAAGGGAGGGGCGCCGGCCCCTCCCCGCTTCTCTCTCCGACGGATCGGGCTCTTCTTCCTCCTTCTCCTCTCGTGGGGACTCCTCACCGGGATGGGAAGCAAGCCGCCGCAGATCGGCGGCCCGGCCGCGGCGTTCACCCTGAACGACCTGGAAGGCCGTCCGGTCAGCTTGGCCGATTACAAAGGGAAGGTGGTGTTGCTCAATTTCTGGGCAACCTGGTGCGAGCCGTGTAAGAAGGAGATGCCGGAGATTCAAGCCGCTTACGAAAAGCGGAAGGAAGAAGGCTTCGTCGTGCTGGCGGTGAACTTCGGGGAGAATCCCGACCCGACCGCCTCCTTCGTGCATCACGGGCGGCTGACCTTCCCCGTCCTCCTCGACCGGAGGGCGAATGTGGCCGAGCGCTACGGGGTGATCAATCTACCGGTCACCTTTTTCATCGACCCGGAGGGAATCATTCGGGAGCGGATCTTCGGCGGAACCCTGACGGCCGCGGGGATCGAGGAGACTTTTGAGAAACTTCGAAAGCGGTAACGTCATTCCTCTTCCGGCGAAAAGAGCCGGCTGATCTTCTCCGCCGTCTCCTTCCCCTGGTGAATGCAGTCGGGGAGGCCGACGCCGCGGTAGGCGGCCCCGGCGAGGAAGAGACCGGGATGCTTCGCCGTTTCTATCTCAACCGCATCGGCCCAATCGAGGTGGCCGACGTTGTACTGCGGATTCGCCTTGATCCAGCGGAAGAGGCGGGAGACCACCGGCGCCGCCTCGATTTTCAGAATCGACCGAAGCTCCTCCCGGACCATCGAGATCAGCGCATCATCGTCGAGACCGACC
>SCUR01000390.1 GCA_004297235.1 Candidatus Manganitrophaceae bacterium
CAAGCCGGGTCGCCCTCGAACCGGCTTGCATTTATTTTGCATTTTATTGCAATTTGATTATAATGTTTCGATTTTTCGGAAGGGGGAGGGATGCTCTACTACATCTTATTCAATACATTCCTGGTGGCGCTCGGCTGCGTGCTCCCTTGGCTTCATCCAGGCCTGTTCGTCGTCGGTCTTCGGGGAATCGACATGGTCGACGGAAAGTTGATTTTGGGGCTGGCGCTGATCGGTCTTCTGGCCGCTTCCTACCAGCTTCTCCAAAAGCGCGGGCGATTCTACTGGATCTATGGGTTGATCGGTTTTTTAATCTTTATCATTTCCGCGCTCGACCTCTACACTTTTTATCAGAATCGGTACCCGATGGGGCCGGGGATTTATCTGGCCGCGCTGGGAGGTCTTCAGCTCACCGGCGCCTACCTTCTGATGCTGTTCAGACAAGGGAGGGGGGCTCCCCCTCCCGTCTGAGTCGCCGAGGGTCAGGGAGGTCCGGCGGGGGGATTCGGTTTATCGATCTGCACGGTATCGACCACGGTCCCGTTGGCGTCGATGGTCTTCAACGTCATCATATTGTCGGTCAGATTCACCGAGACGAATTCATAAGTCGAAATCGAAACCGCCGTCCGCTCATTCCGACCGACCGGGAAAATGGAAGCCCCGCCGCCGCCGGTCACGACGTAGGTCACCCCCTTCATCGGCACGGTCCGCTCATAGCCATGGGCATGGCCGTTGATCACCAGATCGACGCCGTATTTCTCAAAAAGGGGAACCCACTGCGATTGGACCGCGGGGTTGTCCCCATAGACCTCCATGCTGCTGAAAGCGGGATGGTGAAAATAGACGATTTTCCATCGCGCCGGCGCCTGGAGCGCCGTCTCGAGCCATGCCTGCTGATTCTTGTCGTACACTTTGTTGCTGTCGAGCGCAATCAGATGGATGTCGCCCCAGTAAAAGTCGTAATAGAAGTTTCCCTTCGGAAGGTAGAAGTTCCTTCGGAACGGTCCCCCCGCTTCGGTGACGATATCATGGTTGCCGACCGCAGGAAAGAAGGGAAGATGCTGGATGAGCTCCCCATACGGCCGGAAGTAGTGCGGATCGTATTCGGCATCGGCCCCTCTTTCATAAATGATATCCCCCGCAATGACCGCGAAGTCGAACGGGACGCGCTTCATGACTTCCGCCAAGCGCGTTTGATGAACCGTCCCTGATCCGCTGTCGGCAAAGGCGATGAAGGAGGCGTCGCTCCCTTCGGCCGGCGCCGTCGTAAAGGTGGCCACCGAGCCGAGCCGTTCGCCGTCCACCTCGACTTCATAAGAGTAAGTCGTTGCCGGGGCCAGATCGGTCAGCAGGGCGAAGTGCTGGTCTTTTTCGGTGTTGTCGGCGAGGGTTTGGGCGCGCGCCTGGCCCGGTCCCCAATGGACCGACCCGTTCGGGTTGCAGCGCCAGGCGATCACCGCGGAGTGAGAGGAAACCCAACCGAGATACGGGAGCCGGGGAGAGAGATTGCACGCGGTTCCCTTCGGCAGAAGGGGTGTCACGGTCACGGTCGCCTCTCCTCGAAGAGAGCGATCCGATCGGCCGGTCGCCGCGACATGATAGGTCCCCGCCGCGGTGGGAGCGGTGTACTCTCCTTCCTCCGAGATCGTTCCTCCCCCTGGCTCCGCGACCTGCCAGACCACGGTTTTGTCCGGCGCCTCTTTGACTTCGGCGGAGAAGCGCTGCTTCCCGCCGGGGCCGAGGAAACGGCCGGCGGGCTCAACGCGGATCAACCCCTGCGAGAGGACCGTCACCTCTGTGGCCGCCTGCAACTCGTCATCTTCCTTGGAGGTCGCGATCACATGATACGTGCCCGGTACGGCGGGAGCGGTGTAGATCCCCTCGCTCGTGATCGATCCTCCCGCGTCCCCTTCCTGAATGCTCCAAGCGATCTCCGAATCGGGGCGAGAATCGAGGGTCGCCGAAAATGGCTGCTGTCCGCCGACCGGCAGGCGAACCCCCTCCGGGCCGATCAAGAGCGTTTTGGGTGATCCCGGCGGGATCTCGGCCGGCAGATCGACCGACGGCGTGTCGGGGGGCGCCGTAGCGGGGGCTCCCGCTCCTTCCCCCCCGCCGCTGCCGCACCCCACGAAGAGAAAGAATGTCATGAGAACGAACATCAGGCGCAAATCGGTCCGTCCCCCTTTTCCATTGATCCAATTCAAATCCATTTAATCTCATCAACTCCTGTTATAAAATCATGAACAGATTGCGGATCGGCCGGTGGGGAGGGGGATGCGCTCCCCCTCCCCGGATGGCTATCCGGTTCTCTTTCTGAGCTTTCTCCAGGTCGATCCCCAGAACGGAGAAGAGAGGATCAAGAGAAATGGAATGGCCTGCCTGAAATCGGTCGGTCCGGCATTGCGGACGAGGCTGCACCCTCCTCCTCCGCCCCCGCCTCCGGAGGCTTGGCTGCTGCTCCCAACCTTCAATGTGTATGTTGCCGTGGCGCTTTTCTGCTTGTCGTTTCGGACGGTCAGTTTGACCGGGTAGGACCCCGGTCTTCTGTATTGGTGCTCCACTTTCGCGCCGGTCTTCACGGTCTGATCCCCCATATCCCACTCGTAGGTGGTCAATGATCCGTCTCCACCGATGCTCTTGCTTCCATCGAAAGTGTAGTGCAGGGCGCCGCCGGACGCCGATTCCGCAAACCACTGCGCCATCGGCGACCCCTGTTCTCCGGTCACGGAAATCGCCACCGAAATTGTCTCGGAGATCCCGGCCGCATCGCGGACGGTGAGGGTGACGTTGTAGCTTCCCGCCTTGGCGTAGCGGTGGGTGGTCTGAGGGTCCGAGGCGGTGGCGCCGTCGCCAAAGCCCCAGCTGTAGGAAGCAATTGCCCCCTCGGCATCGCTGCTGGCGCTTCCATCGAAACTGAAAAGCCACGGATCTTGGGGGTCGGCGTTAATGGTCAGCGCGGCATTCGGCCGCGTGTTTCCCGGTGCGGGCTCGCCTCCCGGAAGGCTTCCCAATCCGGTCGATTCTCCTCCGCCGTTTCCCCCGGCCCCCGGGTGATTGCGGGTAATCTCCTCGGCCATCTTCTCGCGGGCATCGTAGAGATCGAGCGGCTCCCGGTCCCAGGTGTAGGTATTCGTCACCAGACGCGCCACCTGTTCCTGCGCAAAGGACTCCTCGCCGAGGGTTTTTAGGAGATTCATATATTCGTAATCTTCCATCCCCTCCCGAAGGAGCTTTAACCGGATCGACTCGATCGGAATATGCTTTGTCCCGCCGATCTTGCTCGGCTTGCCGGGATAATAGAGGGTCCCGTCGCCGTTCCCGCCGAAGTAGTACTGCGAGCGCCAGGCATCGGCCTCGCCGAAAGCATAGACCATGTCATAGTAGAGCTCTCCCTGAATATTGTATTTGAAACTCTGCCACTGCATGATCCGGTTGAACATGGCGGGGAGATCGATCATGTAAGAGGGCCAGTCCAGATGGTACCCTTGTGAATCGTTGGCTCCCCCTCCGACGATTCCGCAGCCGTGGCTGCCGCAGGCCTGATACCACCAGACCTCCGGGCCGTATTTGCCCCGCTGATTGCCGACGGTGTCCGCGCCGCCGGGGAC
>SCUR01000391.1 GCA_004297235.1 Candidatus Manganitrophaceae bacterium
ACCTACAGCTTCCTCATCAACGGTCAGCCTTCCAAAGCGAACTGGACCGCCCTCTTCAAACCGGGAGAGCGGGTACGGCTGCGGTTCATCAACGCGGCCTCGATGACCTACTTCGACCTCCGCATCCCGGGCCTCAAGATGGAAGTGGCGCAGGCCGATGGGCAGAACATCCAGCCGGTGACGGTCGACGAGTTCCGGATCGCCGTCTCGGAAACTTATGACGTGATCGTCACGCCGCAGGAAGATCGGGCCTATACCCTCTTCGCCGAGGCGATGGACCGCAGCGGCTATGCGAGAGGGACCCTCGCGCCACGTCCGGGGATGTCGGCTCCGATTCCGGAGATGCGGCCCCGGCCGATCCGCACGATGGCCGATATGGGAATGGCGGAAGGGGCGCACGAGATGAAGCCGGATGGGAAGGCGCCCGAGGCAGGAGGCTCGATGCCGGGGATGGATCACGAAGCAATGGGCCAGGGGGACGCCCGCTCTGAGACGCCTTCCGAGAAACCTCCCCTGATGCACGGTGCCGACACCCACGGACCGGGGAACGCGATGATCGCGATGGCGCCGCGGAGTCGGCTTCGAGAGCCCGGCGCCGGGCTTGAGAACACAGGGACGCGGGTCCTGACCTACGCCGATCTGCGCGCGCTGGAGCCCGGCTACGATCGCCGGCCGCCCGAACGGGAGATCGAGCTTCACCTCACCGGCAACATGGATCGGTACATCTGGGGATTCAACGGAAAGAAACATTCGGAATCCAACCCGATCCGTCTTAGGCATGGGGAGCGGGTGCGCGTCATCTTCGTGAACGACACGATGATGGAGCATCCGATTCACCTGCACGGGATGTGGATGGAGCTCGACAACGGGAACGGGGAGTACAATCCCCGGAAGTTCACGATCAATGTGAAGCCGGGGGAGCGCCTCTCCTTTATCATGACGGCGGATGCGCCGGGAGCGTGGCCCTTCCACTGTCATCTCGCCTACCATATGGCTTCGGGAATGATGTTGGATGTGATGGTATCCGATGACGAGGAGAAGACCCACCCATGACATTTCTGAACGGGTCGATGACCACCGGCGTTTGCCTCGCCGTTCTGATCGCTTTCGCTCCGGCCGCTCTTGCAGATAGTCCGGAAATGGCCGCGGAGGAAGACTCTCGGCTCTATACGTTTTTAGAAATCGAGCAATTCGAATACCGGATCGGGGAAGAAGATAAGCTTAGTTGGGAGGCCCAGGGCTGGATCGGTGGAGACTACAACAAAATCTGGCTGAAGACCCAGGGGGATCACACAATCGATAAAGAGACGAAAAGCGCCGAGCTTCAGCTTTTATACAGCCGGACGATTGCGGCGTTCTGGGACCTGCAGATCGGAGGACGCTACGACGTGAGACCCGATCCTTCGCGCGGCTACGCCGTTCTCGGGATCGAGGGGCTCGCCCCCTACTTCTTCGAAGTCGATGCGGCTGCGTTTGTGAGCAACAAGGGGGATGCGTCGGCGCGCGTTGAGGCGAGATATGACCTGCTCCTCACCCAACGGCTGATCGTCCGGCCGTCCGTAGAGCTGAATTTCGCCGCCCAAGAGGTCAAAGAGCTTGATATCGGTT
>SCUR01000392.1 GCA_004297235.1 Candidatus Manganitrophaceae bacterium
GCGCCGCGGGGCGTGGGGGCATTGGAGGATCAGCCTTTTCTCTTGCCGCACAGGTCCCCACATCAAAGAGGAGGAAGAGAGATGGAGACCCAACATCATTCGCAAAGAAATAAGAACACTCGATTCAATCTGGCGCTGATCGGCTTTCTTTTGATCGCCGCCTTCTTTCTCTTCAGCGAGCACCGGGCGCACTTCTTCGGGGTCCTCCCGTTCCTTTTCCTGCTCGCCTGCCCCTTCCTTCACATGTTTATGCACGGAGGACACGGAGAAGGGAGTGAAAAGGGGGGGAGAGTCGAGGGATCAACCGAAAAATAATTATCACCATTCTATAAGGAGACAAGCCATGAGCGAATCATCCGCATACGGCCTCTGGCCGCTGGTCGTTATCAATTCTCTGATCTTCATCATTTTTGCCTTCAGCTTCACGCATCCCCGTACGAAACGGGACTGGCGGTCCTTCGGCGCCTTCTCGGCGTTCATCGTCGCGCTCTTCACCGAGATGTACGGCTTTCCTTTGACGATCTACCTCCTTTCCGGTTGGCTGCAAAGCCGCTACCCCGGCGTGAACTGGCTCTCGCACGACTCCGGGCATCTATTGGAGATCCTTTTCGGCTGGCGCGCCAATCCGCATTTCGGGCCGTTCCACATTCTCAGCAATCTTCTGATCTTCGGCGGGTTTATTCTCCTCTCCGCCGCCTGGAAGGTCCTCTATGAAGCCCAAAGCAGCCACACCCTGGCGACCTCAGGCCCTTACGCGAAGATTCGTCATCCGCAGTATGCCGGGTTTGTCCTGATCCTGTTCGGATTCCTGCTGCAATGGCTGACGATTTTGACCCTGGTCATGTTTCCGATTCTGGTCTTCATGTATGTCCGCCTGGCGCGGCGGGAAGAGCGGGAGGTCCTGGCGGAATTCGGCGAGGCGTATGCCCGCTATATGGCGAATACGCCGGCTTTTTTCCCGCATCTCTCCGACGGCGGCGCCAAACGAGAAGCGAATAAGCCTCAAAGCGGAGGCCGGTGAGCGATGATGGTTCGGAAGATCGTCGTTAATCCGATGGCTCGTCCATGGATCGAGGAGGAGGAAGTCGAGATGTGCGAGCGTAAGGGGATCGGGCATCCCGACACGATCGCCGACGGAGTCTGTGAGGCCGCATCCCGCGCATTGTCATTGGCGTATTTGCGGACCTACGGCGCCGTCCTGCATCACAATCTGGACAAGGGATTGCTCGTGGCGGGCCAAAGCGCCCCTCGGTTCGGCGGCGGACATTGGATCGATCCGATCAAGATCTTCATCTGCGGCCGGGCCACCAATTCCGATCCGGAGTTGGAGATCAAGAAAATCGTCTTGGATGCCGCGCGCGGATATTTGGAGGAAAATATCCGGTGCGACCTGAAATACTTCGAGATCATGACCGAAATCAAAGAGGGGAGCGCGAACTTGAAAGAGGTCTTCCGACGGAGAGAGACCACGCCGCTGGCCAACGACACCTCCTTCGGGTGCGGCTATGCGCCCTACTCCCGGTTGGAGCAGCGGGTCCTGAGCCTTTCCCGACTGATCGAATCCCCCGCGTTCCGTGCGCAGTTCCCCGCCGCCGGGGACGACTACAAAATCATGGGGCATCGCGTGAACGGCGATCTTTCCTTCACGATCGCGCTTGCCCTCATCGACCGATACGTCGAAGGGGTCGAACGCTACTTCGCCATCAAGAAGGCGATTCACGACTACCTTGCCGATCACCTGATCGTGCCGGCCGTGATCCGGGTCAATACCCTCGATGATCCGGCGGCGCGGGATGAGCGGGGAATCTACCTGACCGTATCGGGATTGAGCGCCGAGATGGGGG